>NZ_JAYMZS010000160.1:0-16182 GCF_035828755.1 Amycolatopsis sp. H20-H5
ATCACCGAGACCCGTCAGTTCCTCGCCGAGCACGGCACCACAATCGAGCCGGTAACCCTGCCCATCCCGCTACCCGACCTCATCGCCAAGATCACATCAGCGTGTTAATTATCTGCAAGGCCTAAGCTACGGGCTGCCCTGCACAAAGCCGCACGCGAGGATATGGCCTACGTGATCGTCGACGGCACCCTGGTCCCTATCGACCGCGTTGGCCGCGGACCGGCCCTTTTACTCGGGCAAACATCAGATGCATGGAATGAACTTACAGGTCATCGCCTCCCCGGACGGGACGATCCTGTGGGTCTCCAGCGAACTGCCCGGCAGCACCCATGACACCGCCGCCACCCGAATCTGGCAGATTCTCGCCGCCCTGCACGACGCCGACCTGATCGCGTTGGGTGACCAGGGGTACCACGGCTACGACGAGACCGGCCAGCAGGTGATCACCCCATACAAAGGCCGCGACAAACCCGAATCCCAGAAGGACGCCAACCGCGCTCACGCCCGACTGCGCGGCCCTGGCGAACGCGCCAACGCCCAACTCAAGCACTGGCGCGTCCTACGCAAGCTCCGTTGCTGCCCCGCCGCGCTGGACAACTCGCCAAAGCCATCCACGTGCTCCAAAACCATGAGATCGCCACAGGATGAAAAAGGCTCAGTGAGTGAGCATGGCGCCCGCGTTTTTACTGCTGTCCGTCAGGATCTGACTCAGCACGCGTTGCACAGTCGGTGAAGGCGGCACACCGAATTGGGCGTCGAGCGCTGCACGGAGATTGTGGAACACGCGCAGTGCCTCGGCGCGGTGGTCACCGCGGAGCAGGGCGGTCATCAGCAGCGCGGAGAATCGCTCCTGGGTGGGATCGGCGTGTGTCAAGCCGACCAGTTCGTCGACGATGTCGTCATGCCGTCCACAGCGCAACTCCGCGTCGTACAGCATCTCTCTCGCTCGCGTGCGGACCTGCTCGAGGCTGATCGCCGCGGCGCCGAGCGCGGAACCTTTCGGCACATCCCCGAAAACGGGACCCGACCACAGCTCCAGCGCGGACCGCAGGTCGCGCACTGCCTCGTCGTTCTCGTCGGCGGAAAGACGCGCTCGCCCCCGCTTGACCAAGTCACGGAAAAGCGTGGTGTCCACTACGGAGTGTTCACCGAGTCGTAGGACGTATCCTCGGCTGGAGGTCAACAAGGCCGCGTAACTGTGGTCGGTTTCCGCGCGGCTCGCGGCGAGCTGGAGTGAGCGCCGAATCTGGTAGACGTAGGTCTGCACCGTGCGCACCGCGGTGGCCGGTGGCCGGCTCTCCCACAGCTCGTCAACGAGCACGCCCAGGGGCACATGGGTGTCCGCGTGCACGGCGAGGGTCGCCAGCACGGAACGTTGTTTCGCCGCCGAGAGGGTGACCTCGTCGTCGAAACGCCGGATTCTGAGTCTTCCCAGTAATTGGATATGCATACGGATCGGTTCCCCCAGCTTAATGATCGAGACGTTCCCCCGGACGGAAGATATTCTTACACGGCGCTTAGATGTCTAACCCACAAGTCGAGATATTTCTTGTGTTACGCACGGATCGCTGACCCGAATGGCTGAGTCGGCCGCCGTAATGGGCCAGTCAGGTCCGTTTCCGATTATTCCCGCACTGTGAGCCATGCCACGCACATCTCCAAGATATGTCTGCATTGTCAGCTTTCAGGTGTTTTGACCTTGGGTCATCGTCTCGCGCGCGATCCGCAGGAAGGCTGCCACGCTGGGCTTTTCTTCCCAGCGCCGCTGCCAGGTCATCGTCACCGTGGCGCGGTAGCTGCCGCTCTCGGCCGTCTCGGCGGGGTACAGGACGGTGAACTCCGTTCCGCGATGACGTGCGGCGACGGCGAGTTCAGGCAGGAGGCCGCAGCCCATGCCGGCCGCGACACAGCTGCTCAGTGCGGCGATGCTGCCGACCTCGGCGGCGATCCGGGGACCGTCGGCGCCCAGTTTGCCGAGCGAACGGTCGTACATCTCGCGGAACCCGCAGCCCGGTTCGGTCACTAGGAACTCCTCGCCCCGCAGGTCACTGAGCTCGACGGGGCTGCGTTCACTCAGCCGGTGCCCGCGCGGCACGATGACCACCAGCCGCTCGGAGAACAAGGTCTCGCTGCGCAGCTCCGCGCTGGCGGGCGGAGTGCCGAAGGTCAGGCAGACGTCGATGTCCTCACGGCGGACCGACGCGTACAACTGTCCGCGATTCTCCTGTCGTACAGCAACCTTGACCTGCGGAAACTTGCTCCGGTACCGGCTTAGCGCGCCAGGCACGATCGTGGCACACAGTGTCTCCAAGCCGCCGACGGTCAGCTCTCCCGAGGGCTGTTCCGCGGAGTCCTCGACCACGTTCCTGGCCTCTTCGACCAGCGCGAGCACGTTGTCCGCGTAGCCGACCAACCGTTCCCCGGCCGGGGTCAATGCCAGCTTGCGCCCGATACGGCTGAACAGCGCGACCCCCAGCTCGGTCTCCAGCGCCTGAACCTGCTCGGTGATACTGGACTGCGCGTAGTGCAGCTCAGCGGCCGCTCGGGTGAAGCTGGACGTCCTCGCGACCGCGCGGAACGCTCGCAGATGCCTGAGCTCCATGCGGCCACCTCCCAGTACGGATGATCCCCGGCCGATGATCTTCCGAAAATGATCATCGGATACGCCGATTCGACCTATCGTATCTCCCCGCTTCTCTCCTGACCCGGGAGATGGGAGTCTGATCTCAGTCGCTGGTGCGGCGTCCGCTGAGGAATTCGAAGCAGAACGCCGTCCTCTTCGCGGATGTAATTCACGACAAATGCGCGTCGAAGATCACCGTGCACACTCCAGGGGAGAAAAAATGTCCACCCAAACACCGCGAGCCCACGCCTCCACGGCGCTCGACTCCGCGCCCGGGACGGGACGCCCGAGTCCCCTTCTACTGCTCGGCCTGTCGCTGGGCTACTTCATGGTGCTGCTCGATACCACCATCGTGACCGTCGCGCTGCCCTCGATCAGCGCCAGCCTGCACGGCAGCCTCAGCTCCCTGCAGTGGGTGTCCAACGGTTACACGCTCACGTTCGCGGCGCTGCTGCTGACCGCGGGCGCGCTGTCGGATAAGTTCGGTGGCAAGCGGGTGTTCCTCGTCGGGCTCGGCGCCTTCGCTGTCATCTCCGGGGTCTCCGCGGCCGCCGGTTCGATCGGCATGCTGATCACGATGCGCACCCTGCTGGGGATCGCCGGGGCAGCGCTGCTGCCGACCTCGCTGGCCATCATCGCCAACTCCTACACCGATCCGGCTGCCCGGGCGAAGGCGCTGGGCGGCTGGGCCGCGATCACCGGGATGGCACTGGCCGCCGGACCGGTCATCGGCGGGGTACTGACCGACACCGTCGGCTGGCGTGCGATCTTCCTCGTCAACGTGCCTGTCGCGCTCGTCAGTATCGTGCTCACCGCCAAGTTCGCCAAGGAGACGGTCCGTCGCGCGTCGCGGGGCATCGACCTGGGCGGCCAGCTCGCCGCGATCGTCGCACTGGCCGGGCTGACCTACGGCCTGATCCAGAGCGCTCCGCTCGGTTGGACCAGCCCGTCGGTGCTCGGCGCCTTCGCCGTCGCTGTCGTGGCCGGGATCGTGTTCGTGCTGCTCGAACGCCGTGACGGAGCGATGCTGCCGGTCGGCCTCTTCCGCATTCGCACGTTCTCTGCCGGCCTGCTCGCTGGGCTTCTGGTCAACTTCGGACTGTCCGGCGCGCTGTTCGTACTGTCGTTGTTCTTCCAGGAGACGCGGGGCTACTCGGCGATCATCGCTGGGGTCGCCTTCCTGCCGCTGACGCTGCCGACGGCGTTCAACCCGATCTTCACCGGCCGCTTGGTCGCGAAGATCGGCCCACGGGTTCCGTCGGTCATCGGCTTCCTGCTGATGGCGGCCGGCGTCCTGATCCAAGTGCCCTTCACGTCGAATTCGCCGGTTTCCGTGGTGATGAGCTGTGTCGGGCTGCTGCTGCTCGGTTTCGGCGTCTCGTTCGCCATTCCGTCGCTGATCACCGCGATCGTCGGCGCGGTGCCGAAGGAGCAGACGGGGATCGGTTCTGGTGCGCTCAACTCGGCCCGGCAGACCGGAGCGGTGCTCGGTGTCGCGATCCTCGGCGCGGTCATCGGTGCCTACGGTGGCTCGGCGACCGGTACCGCTGTCTCGCTCGCGATCATCGGCGTGCTGCTCCTGGTCGGCGCGATCACGGTCGGCACCTCGATCGGCCGTCCCGCCAAGGTCTCCTGACCGGCGCTCTGGACCACGGGCGTGCCCACTGCCGAACAGGTGGTGGGCACGCCCGTTTCTCTTTGCGTGCCCAGGAAACACGCCTCGACCTCGGCTTGATATTCGCCCGGTCCTTTCTCGACTCGGGGTGGCGAGAATTACAGAGAGGAAGAAAAATCGATGAAGAACTCGGAGGGCCGGATGCGCTCGCTTCGTGTCACAGTGATCGGCGGCGGTCCCGCCGGCCTATTCTTGGCAAGGCTACTGCGCCTCGCCGACCCGGATGCGCGGGTCCAGGTACACGAGCGCAACGGCGCCGACGACGCCTTCGGTTTCGGTGTCGTGTTCTCCGCGCGGACGATGTGGGCGTTCGAGGCCGCCGACCCCGAGACGCACGCGCTGATCACGGCGGCAAGCGTGTCATGGTCCGATATGGAGTTGCGCCAAGGCGATTCCGCTCTGCGCTACGGCGGTTACGGGTTCACCGCGATCTCCCGGCGAACCTTGCTGAAGATCCTGCAGGAACAGTCGATTCGTGCCGGTGCGGAGATCGATTTCCACAGTGGGCTCACCTGGGAGTCGGCGGCCGCGGAGGCGGACGTCGTCGCGATCGCCGACGGAGTCGGTTCGGCCAACCGTGACGCGCTCGCCGGAAAACTGGGATCGCGAGTCGAACCAGGGGCCGCGAAGTTCATCTGGTTCGGCACCACGGCGTCGTTCGACGCGGTCACCTTCCCGTTCGTCCGCAACGAACATGGGGCATTCGCCGCCCACGCCTATCCCTACGGCGGCGGGATGAGCACGTTCATCGTCGAGACGGACCAAGACACTTGGCTGTCCGCGGGGATGGATGCTTCGACACTGGCCGCGCAAGTAGCGGGAGACACCGACGAGTACTCCCGACGCTATCTGACCGAGCTGTTCGCCGAGCACCTCGGCGGCCGCGAACTTGTCGGCAACAAGAGCTACTGGGCGAACTTTCGCCTGGTGCACAATGAGAACTGGTGGCACGAAAACGCCGTCCTACTCGGCGACGCCGCGCACACCGCGCATTTCTCCGTCGGCTCCGGGACCAAGCTGGCGATGGAGGATGCGATCGTGCTCTCCGGCGCACTGATGCGATCGGACCGGACGGACACCGCTTTCGCGCAGTATCACCACGAACGTCGTGGCGCGGTCGCTCGGACCCAAGACGCCGCCGCGTTGAGCATGCGCTGGTGGGAGACCTTCGACGCCAGACTTTCCATGCCGTCGTCACAGTTCGGCCTGCACTTCATCACCCGAACCGCTGCGATCTCCTACACCGGGCTACGCCGCCGCCACGCCGACCGGATCGACGAGGCCGAACGCGCGTTCGCGGCGGGAAAGCCGGCGAATTCGGCAATGCAGGTCCCGCTACGCCTCGGTCCCATCGTGCTCAACGGCAGGTTCGTCAGTGTGCTCGGCGGTGATCCGGCCGAGCATGCCGCGCTCGCCCTCGCTTGCGCGGCCACCGGCAGCTCGCTCGTACTGGCGGACCGAATGACCGACCCGTCGCCGGTCGACCACGCCGAATGGAAGGCGGTGAACGGAAAGCAGGGCTGCACCTTTGGGGTATTTGTGGGTTCGGAGAACTGGCAAAGACAAGCGGAGGACTTCGTCGCCGCCGGAGCAACCGTCCTCGGCGCCTGCGCCGACGGCCAAGACGCTTCCCCGTTTCCCCATCTGATCGCTATTGCCGGGCAAGGTGTCTCAGTGCTCGCCGTGTTGGACCGACTCTCCGCTGATGAGGGAACGGCTTGGTCGGCACGCGGTGACCGCCGGATCGAGCAATGTGTCGAACTGGGGCAGGAAGGGGTGAACGGGATCTATCTGCGCTCGCCTGAAGGATGCGAGCCGTGGCCGTCGTTACTCGACGAGGCCGAGCGGATCCGGACCGAAACCGGCCTCCCGGTGCTGGTCGATGGCCCGACGGACTGGGCTCTGTCCGTGAGTGCGGCGCCCAACCGCGACGATTGGCCTACGCGGCTACATCTCGCGCTCGTGACCGGCCGTGTCGACCTCATCGCCGCGTGGCCACTACGGTCGCCGACTTGCCATACCTTCTGAATCACTGAACTCCCGCAAGGCCCCTCGTGACGGCAATTTTCTCGAGGGGCCTTTTGCTGTCTCCGCTCGCTACTTCCCTGCTCCGCTTGACATTCGCTCGACATCTCCTTGAACCGGCTGTTCAAGAATTGTTCTCAGCACAGTGGTTCTCGTCAAACACGGTGTGGTCCACGACGAGGGGTCGTCTCCGGCGCGTCGAGCCCTCTTCTCCTAGTTCCGACGGTGTGCGAAGGAATTCGATGACTGAGCAGAACGTGAACTCCGAGGAATACGAACCCATCGCCGTCGTCGGCATGAGCTGCCGCCTGGCCGGCGGGGTGGCGTCGCCGGAGGATTTCTGGCGGCTGTTGATCGAAGGACGGGACGCCATTTCCGAGGTGCCCGAAGAACGCTGGGCGTCCTATTTGGATGCCAGTTCGGAGAACGCGGCAGCTCTGCGCAAAACAACGCGCTTCGGTGGCTTCCTGGACAACATCGACGGCTTCGACGCCGAGTTCTTCGGAGTGATGCCGCGCGAGGCCGAGCTCATGGACCCCCAGCAGCGCATTTTGCTGGAAGTGGCGTGGGAGGCACTGGAACACGCCGGGATCCCGCCGATGAGCCTCGGCGGTGGTGACGCCGGGGTGTTCGTCGGTGTCGGCTCCGACGATTACGGCCGGCGACTGCTGGAGGACCTGCCTCGGATCGAAGCTTGGACGGGGATCGGCGCGTCGATGTGCGCGGTCGCCAACCGCATCTCCTACGCGCTCGATCTGCGAGGTCCCAGTTTCGCCGTCGACACCGCATGTTCGGCTTCACTCGTCGCCATCCATCTCGCCTGCCGGGCCCTCGCCAGTGGCGAGACTCCGCTCGCCCTGGTCGGCGGCGTGAACGTGATGGCCGGGCCCGGGCTCACCATGGTGCTCGACGCCGCCGGTGCCATTTCGCCCGACGGACGTTGCAAGTCTTTTGACGCGGCAGCCAACGGTTACGGTCGTGGAGAAGGCGCCGGAATGATCGTCCTCAAACGGCTGTCCGATGCGGACCGTGACGGCGACCGGGTGCTCGCGGTCATCCGCGGCAGCGCGGTCAACCAGGATGGCCACACGAACGGCATCATGGCACCCAGTGGAGAAGCGCAGACCCACCTGCTGCGCCAGGCATACCGGGTCTCCGGCGTCGATCCGGCGACCGTCGACTACGTGGAGGCGCACGGAACCGGCACTCGCGCCGGTGATCCGATCGAGGCGTCCGCGATGGCTGCGGTCTTCGGCGCCGGCCGCCCAGCGGAAGCGCCCTGTCTCATCGGCTCGGTCAAGTCGAACATCGGTCACCTCGAAGCGGGGTCCGGGGTAGCCGGCGTGATCAAGGCCGTCCTCGCGCTACAGAACGCCGAATTGCCGCCCAGCCTCAACTTCACCGAGCCGAACCCGGCGATTCCTTGGAGCACAGCGGGTCTGGAGGTCGTCACCGAACCGCGCCGGTGGCCGAAACGCGACCACCCGCGGCGAGCGGGGGTCTCCGGTTACGGCTACGGCGGCACGATCGCCCATATCGTCCTGGAACAAGGCCCGGACCCCGTCCCGTCGTTCAAACCGGACAGCGGCAGCAGGCTCGTCTTCCCGATCTCCAGCGCCACCGAGACCGGCCTCGCCGACGTCGCCACCAAGCTGATCGACTGGCTCGAGCACGATGGCGGCAACGCGCCGCTCGCCTCCATCCACCACACCCTCACCGAGCGGCGCGCCCACCTCACCCATCGCGCGACCGTCGTCGCGGCCGACTACGTCGAGTTGCTGACCGGGCTGAAGGCCGTTGCGGCAGGGGAGAAGCAGGTTGGGGTCAGCAGTGGCCGAGTGATCGAGGGTGCTGGCCCGGTGTGGGTGTTCTCCGGGCACGGTTCGCAGTGGGTCGGCATGGGCCGGGACCTGCTGGTGAAGGAACCGGTCTTCGGCGGGGTACTCGACGAGATCGGGCCGATCTTCGCCGAGGAGATCGGGTTAGTGCCGCGTGAAGTGCTACTGGACGACGACCTGACCGAAGTGGACGTCATCCAGCCGATGATCTTCGCCGTACAGGTCGCCCTCGCAGCGGTATGGCGCCACCGCGGTGTCGAGCCTGCGGCGGTCATCGGGCACTCGGTCGGTGAGATCGCGGCCGCGGTCGTCGCCGGCGCGCTGGAGTTGTCCGAGGGTGCCCGCCTGATCTGCCGTCGCTCGGTCTTGCTGCGCGAGGTCGCGGGCAAGGGCGCGATGGCGATGGTGAACCTTCCGTTCGCTGAGGTCGAAGCCCGGCTTGTCGGGCGCGACGACGTCGTCGCTGCGATCGCCGCCTCTCCGCTGTCCACTGTGGTGGCAGGTGATATCGACGCCGTCGAAGCCCTCGCTCGTCGCTGGGAGTCGGAAGAGCTGGTCGTGCGCCGGGTCGCCTCCGACGTCGCATTCCACTCCGCCCACATGGAACCCCTGCTGCCACGCCTGATCGCCGCTGTCGACGACGCGGTCGACCCCGCCATCGCCACCATCCCCGTGTACACGACCGCGCTTCCCGACCCTCGGGCCGAACCGCTGCGTGACGGCTCGTACTGGGCCGCGAACCTTCGCAACCCGGTGCGGTTCACGGGTGCTGTTCAGGCGGCGTTCGAGGACGGCTACCGCAGCTTTGTCGAGGTTTCCGCACATCCCGTCGTCGCGCACTCGATCTCGGAGACGCTCGAGGAGCTCGATATCTCCGAGGTTTACGTCGGCGGCTCGCTGCGTCGCAACACCGCCGACGAGCGGACGTTGCTGGACAACCTCGGCGCGCTGCACTGCGCCGGTTCGCCGGTCCGCTTCACCGGGGACTCCGGTGACCTGGTCGACCTCCCTACGATGGCCTGGCAGCACAAGAGGTTCTGGCGTGAATCCGGCGCCGGACGTCCGACGCTTCAGCACGACGTCGACAGCAACACCCTGCTGGGCGGACTCACCGAGGTGACCGGTTCGAGCCCGCTGAAGCTGTGGCAGACCTATTTGGACTCATCCTGCAGTCCGTACCCGGGGGACCATCCGGTGCAGGGCGTGGAGATCATCCCCGCGGCCGTCCTGCTGAACACGTTCGCCACCGCGGCCGCCCAGAACGGCGAACTCGCCACGCTGGCCGACGTCACCCTGCGGACCCCGGTCGCGGTCGCCATGCCGAAGGAGGTGCAAGTGTCCTATCAGGACTCCACTCTCCGACTGACCTCACGCGCGCTCGGCGAGGACGCCGATGCCGAAGGCGCTTGGCTCACGCACACCACCGCGGGTATCGATCCCACCGGTTCCCCTGTGGACAAGGTGCTGGACATTCCGGCGCTTCGATCCACCTGCCCGGTCGTGCTGCCGAACTCCTTCGTCATCGACCGGCTGGCCGGTATCGGTGTCGCCGCGATGGGCTTTCCGTGGCAGATCGACGAACTCCGCGAGCTTGATGGGCAGGAGCTGCTCGCGTTCGTGGACTCCGGGTTCGAGAAGCCCGACACCTGGGGTTCCGTGCTCGACGCGGCGCTTTCGATAGCGTCGGTCGTCTTCGCCGGGCCGCCGATCCTGCGGATGCCCGCCGGGATCCGGCAGGTCGCGCTCGACGGCGAGTCTCCGTCCAAGGTGGTCATACACGTCCGGGTGGCCGAGGGCAGGGAGAACGACACCGTCCACGTCGACATTGCCGCCGAGGATGGCAAGGTCGTCGCGACGATGACGGGCCTGCGGTACGGCGTGCTCGACGGCGACCCTGGCGCTTCGGTCAGTCCGAGCCGGCTCGTACACCAGCTCGTCTGGCGTGAACTGGAGCTCGACGCTCCCGGTGGACTCGACGCCGTCGTGGTGGTCGGTGACGCACCGGAGCTCGGGGACGCTGCCCTCGCCGCCGGGATCACCACCTATCACGTCGACGACGCGGACAGTCTTGATGCGCTCTGTCCGGAATTGAACGGTGAAATCGCCATCCTCGTCGTGCCGGTCACCGGTGCCGATGTTGCCGCCGCCGCGGTGGATTCCGCTTGGCTACTGACCTCGGTTGTGCAGCGGGTGACTTCGTGGAGTG
Organism: Amycolatopsis sp. H20-H5; assembly: GCF_035828755.1. NCBI lineage: Bacteria > Bacillati > Actinomycetota > Actinomycetes > Pseudonocardiales > Pseudonocardiaceae > Amycolatopsis > Amycolatopsis sp. H20-H5. The sequence goes on from NZ_JAYMZS010000160.1 coordinate 10,368, forward strand.
GCGGCAAGGTGTGGGCGGTGACCGCCGGTTCGCCGGCGGCTTCCCCGATGTGGGGAGTCGGTCGCGTCGTGGCCGGTGAGCATCCCGAGCGGTGGGGCGGCATCGTCGAGGTCGACGGAACACGGGCCTCGGCGGAGAAGCTGATCGCGGTACTGCGCTCGGGCACGCACGAGGACGTCATCCGGATCACCGGAGGTGAGCTCACCACCTCGCGGCTCGCTCCCGCGGACAACGAAATCGTCCGCGCCCCGGTCCAGTGCCGGCCGGACGGCACCTACCTCGTCACCGGCGGTATCGGTGTCCTCGGTCTCGAAGTCGCTCGTTGGCTCGCCGGTCGCGGCGCTCGCCGTCTCGTCCTCGCGGGGCGTCGGCCGTTTTCGCCCCGCGCTCAGTGGGAGCACTGCACCGACCCGGCCGTGCTCGCCCAGATCGACGCCGTGCGCGCGCTGGAAGGCCTCGGAGTCACGGTCAAGATCATTGCGCTCGATGTCACGGACGCGGCCGCGACCGCGGCGGCGCTCGATCCGGCAGCGCTGGGCCTGCCCGCGATCACCGGGATCGTGCATGCCGCCGGGGTGCTCGACAACCGGATGCTCGTCGACGTCGACGAAGAGTCCCTTGCTTCGGTCATGGCGCCGAAGGTGCGCGGTGCCTGGGTGCTCAACGAGCTGTTCCCGGTGGGCAGTCTGGACTTCTTCGCATTGTTCTCGTCCTGCGGCTACCTGCTGGGGCTGCCTGGTCAGACCAGTTACGGCGCGGCAAACGCCTTCCTCGACGCACTGGCCGCACAGCGCCCGGAAGACACCATCAGCTTCGGCTGGACGTCCTGGCGCGGGTTGGGCATGTCGACGTCTTCCGCGGTGATCGACCTCGAACTGAATGCCCGAGGTACCGCGGACATCTCGCTCTCCGAGGCATTCCGATCCTGGGAGTTCGCCGAGCGCCGCGCGGGTTCGTACTTCGCGGTGTTGCGGATGATCGCGATGGACGCCGGGCGACCGATACCGCTGCTGCGGGAGATCACGGTCGAGGACGACCAGACCACGGACAGCGCGTCCGGTGTGGACTGGACCGGGCTCGATCTCGAGGAGCGTCAAGATCGGCTCGCCGGCGAGGTCAGGGCTTTGGTCGCCGATGAGATCAAGATGCCCGCACAAGACCTCGACCTGCGGAAACCGCTGCTGGAGATGGGTCTGGACTCGGTCATGACGCTGGTGATCCGGCGGCGTCTGGAGAAGCTGTTCCGCGTTCCGCTGCCGGCGACGCTGCTCTGGAACCGGCCGACGGTAACGGCGATCGCGGGCTACCTGGCCGAGCAGCTCGGCATCGTCGCCGAAACGCTCGACGAGGTCGCCGACTCGGAGCTCGTGGTGCGGGTATGAGCGACGTCGTGCCGTGGCCGCCGGAGTACGCGGCCCGCTACCGGGCGGCCGGGCTGTGGCGTGACCGCCCGCTGGGGTACTGGATGTGGCAATGGGCGGACGGTTACGGGGATCGTGTCGCGCTTGTGGACGGCGAGGTCCGGCTCACCTACCGTCAGCTCGCCGAACGTGCGGACTCGATGGCTGAGGCGTTACACGGCTGGGAATTGCACCCCGGCGACCGGGTCCTGGTCCAGCTGCCCAACAGCTGGGAGTTCGTGGTGGTGGTGCTGGCCTGTTTCCGTGCCGGTCTGGCTCCGGTGATGGCATTGCCCGCCCATCGAAGTCACGAGCTGGAACACCTGGCGCGGACGGCGTCGGCCAGGGCCCTGCTGGTGCCGGATGTGCTGCGGGAGTTCGACCACCAGAGCCTCGCCGCGCAGGTAGCGTCCAAACAGGACGGACCATGTCGGGTCTTCGTTCTCGGCTCGGAGATTCGCCCCGGACACGTCGACCTGCGCAGGCTGGCCGAGGTCGTGGGCGATCCGGTGGAGCGGCGGCTGCGTCTCGACGCACTGGAGCCGGCGGCCGACGACGTCGCGCTGTTCCTGCTCTCGGGCGGAACCACCGGAGTGCCGAAGATGATCGCCCGCACGCACAACGATTACGACTACAACTTCAGGCGCAGCGCGGAAGTGTGCGAGTTCGGCCCGGACACGGTGTACCTGGTCACCCTGCCCATGGCGCACAACTTCCCGCTCGCCTGCCCCGGAGTGCTCGGTTCGCTCGCCAATGGCGGGCGGGTCGTGCTGCTACGCTCTCCTGAACCGGTGGCTGCCTTCGCCGTCATCGCCGCGGAAGGCGTCACCGTCACCGCGGTGGTCCCGGCGATTGCCAAGCGCTGGGTCGAATCGGCCGGCCGGTCGGCGCCGGACCTGTCGAGCCTGCGCCTGCTGCAGGTCGGCGGCTCGGTACTCGACCCGGTTTTGGCGCGGGAAGTCCCGGCAGTGCTCGGCGCCCAGCTGCAGCAGGTGTTCGGGATGGCCGAAGGCCTGCTCAACTACACCCGTCCCGGCGACCCGGACGCGGTGCGGTTCGCCACCCAGGGGCGTCCGATCTGCGCTCACGACGAGGTACGGATCGTCGACGGAGACGACCGTGCCGTCCCACCCGGCGAAATCGGCGAGCTACTCACTCGGGGTCCATATACCCCGAGGGGTTACTACCGTTCCGACGAGCACAACGCGCGCAGCTTCACCGCTGACGGCTGGTACCGCACCGGGGACCTTGTCCGGATGCACCGGAGCGGCAACCTGGTCGTCGAGGGCAGGCTCAAGGACCTCGTCAACCGGGGCGGGGAGAAAGTCTCCGCCGAGGAGATCGAGATCCTCGCCCGCAAGTTGCTGCCGGTACTCGACGCGGTGGTGGTACCGGTGGCCGACGAAGTGTTCGGCGAACGGGTCTGCCTCGTCGTGGTGTCACGAGCCGAACAGGAACTGGGCATCGACCACGTGCGCGAAGTGTTCGCCGAACACGGGATCGCGCACTACAAAATCCCCGAGCTGCTCCGGTCAGTCGCTGAACTGCCACTTACCGCCGTCGGGAAAGTCGACAAGAAAGCAGTCCGAGAAGCACTTTCCGTCAGCATGGCAAGGAGTGATTCGTGAAGCTGACCCAAGCCCCAGGGCTGAATCTATCCGGCGTGGACCATATCGCTATGGTCACCTGGGACCCGGCCGCCACCTACGAATTCTACTGTGAGGTCCTCGGCCTCCCGTTGGTGCACGCCATTACCGCGACCGGCTGGGTGACCGAGGAATTCCCCGACTTCGTGCACTTCTTCTTCGGACTAGGCAAGGGAAACTACCTTGCCTTCTTCTACTACTTCGGGATGCCGCGGGAAGAGGCGCCAGGCGACGTCATGCACCGCTCGCGTCATCTCGCCTTCCATGTCGACACCGAGGAGGAACTGTTGTCCTGGCGGGCCAAACTGAAGAAAAAGGGTGTGCGGGTCACCCCCCCGCTGGCACACGAACTGCTGGAGTCGATCTACTTCGACGACCCCAACGGAATCCAGCTGGAGATCACCCGCCCCCTGCGGGCGTTCGGCGAGATCGACATGCGCGACGCGCACCTGACCCTGCGCGCACTGGCCGACGTCGCCGCCATGCCGGAACCGGCCGTCCAAGCGATGTGGCAGCGCAAAGCCGCCCTCGTCGGCGAGCACGTCGGGCTGGTGAACTCTTGATGCCCGCGATCATGGTGCTCAACATTCCCGAATTCGCACCCATCGTCCACACCGCCAGGGAGGCCGGGATGACCGTGCGGGAACTCGGTGACTACGTCGAGGTCAGCAGCAGCGAGCAGGAGGTCGTCCTGGAGCGTCGGCATACCGACGTCCGCCCCGCGGTCTGGTTCGCCGCCCTGACCGGCGGGCTGATCGGCGAGTTCGTCCAATTCGACCACGACGAGCTCCGTATCGTGAACCCACTGTCTTGAGCTTCGGGACAGCCCTCCACTTCGGTACAGAAGTGGGGGGCTGCCCCAGGGCTGAGGCAAAGTCGTGTTTTAGCTGGTTGAGATCAGTTTGATGGCTTGTTTGGGCTTTCTTCCTATGTGGCGTATGGCTTTGGCAATGTTGGTGTGGCCGGTCAGGCGCAGCAGGCTGATGGCGAGGTTGCGGAGACTGGCCATCATTCTGGGGCCGCCGCCGGTGCGTGCTTGGGAGGCATCTTCGCCCATTGTCACGTCGCGAACCCAGTGCAGTTTGTTCTCCACGTGCCAGTGCCTGCGGAGGTAGCGGGCCAGCTCGGTGGGCTGGGCCTGTGCGGCGGTCAGGGACGTCACCGCGTACATCGTCTCGCGGGTCGCACGCTTGCCGCTGCCCTTGCGTTTGCGGGTCCGGACGATCTGAACGGCCTGGGCGGCGTGCGGGAAGATGATCCCGGCGGCGATGGTGACGACCTTGTAGGTGCGGGTGACCACACGGCCGTGGCCGGTGTCGGTCTCGCGGTGCCCGATCGGCACGTCCTTCCACAGCAGGCCCGCCAACTGATTGCGCAACGTTTTCTGGTTGCCCGTCACGGTGAGCACGTAGTGCGCGCCGCGGCTGTGCAGGTACTCGGCGTGCTCACGCCCGCGCGTGCAGCGCATCGGCGGTGACGACGAGATCGGTCACCTCGGCGATCGTGTCGGTGGACGCGTGCGGAGCGCCGATCCCCCTCCCGCACAGAGTGTCCTCGACCGCGTCGGCGGTCCATTCGGCGATCGCGGCGAACGACCGCGCACCGGAGAGCACCGCGCACACCGACACGAAAAGGACAGCCGGGAACCGGTGCCGCACACCCCGCTTCTTACGTGGGTCCGGCACCGACTCCAACACCTCAAGCAAACCACCCCGCTCCCGCGGTGCCAGCTCGCCCAGCGGGGCCAGGTGGCGGGCCAAGACAGCGATGGGAGAAGATGACATAGCAGGCACGGCGAGGCTCCGAACATCACGATGGCGTAGGAACCCGCGTGATCAACGGTCCAGCCGTGCCTGCTCCGAACCGTGCGATCTTCGGTGTGTCTCAACCCCGAAACCAGCAGGTCAACCCACCAATACTCGACTTTGCCTCAGTCCTGATCAGATTGCTGCCATGATTCGGATAGCCCTTATGATTTTTGGGCTCCACAAAATCGACCGGCCGCACTCGGATGGGTGGTTCGACGTGCCGGTTGGCAGCCAAGGCATGATTATTTTTCGAGGATTGTGGGTCATCATCAAATCAGACAAGCTGAACTACCGCAAATCGAGTGTGCTGCGACTAGCGCTCAAAGGCGCAGGTCAGATGCTCTCGCAGTGGCGACGAACAGGAACTCGGCAACGTCAATTCGGCGACCTAAATCTCGAGCAGGAACCCCGACCTGCTGGATCGCGAACACCCGCCGGTTATTATGGGTGATTGCGGAGCGGCGCATTTAGTGCTCTGCTTTCTAGCGGGAGCAACTTAGCCTGGATCCACCGATTGTTTTCGTGTTGATCTTTGGTGGTTTGTTGATCTTGTCGTCTGGTTCGGGGTGTGTGGGATCGGCTGGCTTGCCCAGCGTGTCCACGTGATCTGTCCGGTCGGGCCTGGTGGGGCGGTGTGGGTGGTGGTCAGGCGGTGTGTGGTGGGCCGGTCGTGGCGGTGTGCAGGCCGGTGAATGCGTCTGCCCAGGGCCAGTGCGCTGGCAGGTGCAGGACTTCGCGGCCTTGGGGCCGGGCGAGGCGGGCGGGGATGTTGACGAGGTGGCGGCGCCGGTAGTTGTCAAGTCCACTGACACAGGTTGTGTCTAAGCATGTGGTCAGAAGTTGTGGCTGTAACCCACACGCGAACCCCTTGTGAACGTGAAGAAACCTCGTCGGGTTGGATCGAGTTACCACACCAGACCGACCCGACGAGGCCACAACAAGTATGCGCCCAGCGCACATC
>NZ_JAYMZS010000161.1:0-16128 GCF_035828755.1 Amycolatopsis sp. H20-H5
GCACGATCGTGTGCACCCGCCTCGGGTCGGCGAGGACCGTGACGTCCCCGGCGCACCGGACCGCGACGTCCCCGTCGGGCGCGCTCAGCGCGGCAGCGTCCGCGACCAGCGCTTCGAGGTCCACGGTCTCGGGCCGGAAGTCGGCGGCCCCCGCGTCGAACCGGGACATCTCCAGCAGGTCCTCGACCAGGGTGCTCAGCCGCCGGACCTGCGTGCCGAGCAGCTCGGCCGACCGCTCCCGGTCCGCCACCAGCGGGCTGTGCAGGCTGTCCGTGGCGGCGATCATCGACGCCAGCGGCGTACGCAGGTCGTGGGCGACGTCGGCGACGAACCGCCGTTGCTGCCGGTCCTTGACCCGCAGCTGCTCGATGGACTCGCCGAGCTGCTCGGCCATCGCGTTGAAGGAGCCCGCGAGGTCGGCCAGCTCGTCATGGCCCTGCACCGGCAGCCGGATGTCCAAGGCGCCCTCACCGAACCGCCGCGCCGCCTTGGCTGCCGTCCCCACTCGACGCTGGATCCGCCGGGCCGCGAGGACCCCGGCCAGCGCCGCGAGCAGGGACACCGCGATCGCGATCAGGGTCAGCCCCGAGCGCAGGGTCGACAGCTCGGCGTCCAGCTTCTTCAGGCTGTAGAACTCGACGAGCACCAGGTTCGGGGAGACCTCACCGGCGACGATCAGCTGCGGGGAATCGGCGGTGCCGCCGGGGGAGACCACCGGATTCCGCGTGCTGGTCACCGCCTCGGCCAGTGCCGCGGGCAGGAAACCGCCGCTGCCGGCGGCGGGGAAGTACTGCCCGTTCGTCGCGTCGGACCGCAGGTCGTACACGTCCCAGGTCAGCCCGGACCGCCCGGCCATGAAGTCGGCTATCCGCTCTACTTTGGACGCACCCGCCATCGGCGCCTGATGCTTGTTCGCCTGCTGCGCGTCGGACTGGAACCCGGCCAGCGCCGAGGCGGCGAACCGTTCGCGCACCGGCCCGGCCTGCAGCTGATAGGCGACCAGCGCCATCGCGACGGTCGCGGCGACGGTGATCAGCACGACCGTGAGCGCGATGCTCTCCCGCAGCCCCGGCCGCCACCTCACGGTTTGGCCAGGCGATAGCCGAAGCCACGGACCGTGCTCAGCAGCAGGGGGTTGCCGGGGTCCGCCTCGATCTTCGCGCGCAGCCTCGACACGGCGGCGTCCACCAGCCGCGAATCGCCGGCGTAGCCGTAGTCCCACACCCGTTTGAGCAGGGTCTGACGGCTGAGCACCTGCCCGCGGTGGTCGGCGAACTCCAGCAGCAGCCGCAGTTCGGTCGAGGTGAGGTAGACCTCGGCGCCACCCTTGGTGACCCGCAGGGCGTCGGTGTCGAACTCCAGGTCCCCGATCAGGTGGGTCTTCGACGCCGGAGCCTGCTCGGCCGGGCCACGGACGCGGCGCAGGATCGTCTTCACCCGCGCGTCCAGCACCCGCGGCTCGACCGGCTTGACCACGTAGTCGTCGGCACCGCCCTCCAGCCCGACGACGATGTCGAACGCGTCGCCGCGGGCGGTCAGCAGGACCACCGGGATCGTGTCGTGCGCCCGGATCCGGCGGCAGACCTCGAACCCGTCGATCCCGGGCAGCATCACGTCGAGCAGCACCAGGTCGACGACCGGGCGCCGGTCGGCCAGCACCTCGAGCGCGTGTTCGCCACTGGTGGCCACGTCGACCTCGTGACCGAGCCCGCGCAGGGCGCGCGAGAGCGTCTCGGCCAGCACGACGTCGTCCTCGACCAGCAACAGCCGTGACACGGGGCACTCCTCGAGACGATGATCAGGGACGCGACCAGACCGGTATACCACCGGTTACGCCGGATGGCGGGCAGGCGAGGCGCCGGGGTGCGGCAGCCGTCTCGGGGCCCCACCGTCGCTGCCCGGCCGGTGCTCGAAGTGCCACCACTCGTTGTCGTAGATGCGGTAGAGGTCGTAGCGGCCGCCATGCTCCTCCAGCCAGCGCGCGCCATCACTCGGCCGGACGTCCATGGCGATCCCCCGGACGTGCTGGGACTCCTCGGGCGGCAGCACGCTGGTCCTCGCCAGCTCCACCGAACCCGCGAGGCGCAGCTCGTCGGCGAACAGCCGGTGCTGCTCGGCGGCGTCGCGGTGCCCGGAGGTGACGCCGATCAGCCGCCCGTCACGCCAGAACGCCTCGGTGCGCGCCGCGGCGAAAGCCGTACTGGCCGCCGGGGTGAGCCCGGCGAGGTCCTCCGCGGGGAAACGGGCCGCCAGTGCCCACTGGCAGGCGAAGTGGCGGGCCCGGCGGGGCGCGTACAGGGCGGCCACGGGCAGGAGGAACACGGCGAGCAGGCGGGTAATCGCCAGGTACAACCGGTCGCGGAACCGGTCGGGAACGGCACTGGGTTCGCTCATGGGTCCACGGTCGGCGACCTCTGTGCCGTGCCCGCGCTCGCCTGATGATGGAACCTTGACGAAATGTGACGGTTGCGCACGCCCGGCCCTGTGCGCGCCCCCGGCCCCCGTGTCATTAGCATGGCTCACGATCAGACCGGACCACCTGTCCGGTCCCACCGCGAAAGCGCGAGGAGCCAGAAGTGACCGTGCCGAAGCTTGCCCTGACCGAGAACACCGAATCGGCGTTGGCCAAGACCCGCGCGGACGTCGTGGTGATCGGCACGCTCCAGGGTGAGGACGGTCCGGTGCTCGCCGCCGGTGCCGCGGTCGCCGACGCCGCCTTCGACGGCAAGCTCGCCGGCGTGCTGGCCACGCTCGGCGCGAGCGGCAAGGCCGAAGAGGTCGTCAAGCTCCCGACGCTGGGCAAGCTGTCCGCCGGGGTCGTGCTCGCGGTGGGTCTCGGCAAGGCGGGCAAGGACGGCAGCGTCACCGCCGAGCAGGTGCGCCGGGCGGCCGGCGCCGCGGGGCGCGCGCTGGCCGGCACCGAGAAGGCCGTCGTCACGTTGTCCGCGATCGACCTGCAGGCCTCGGTCGAAGGCACCGCGCTGGGCGCGTACGCGTTCACCGAGTACCGCTCCGAGCCCGGTGACGCGCCGGTCGCCAAGGTGGACTTCACCAGCCCCGAAGACGGTGCCGCGCGCGACCACAAGGCCACGCTGAAGGCCGCCACCGCGATCGCCGAGGCCGTGATCATCGCTCGCGACCTGATCAACACCCCGCCGAACGACCTGTTCCCGGCCTCCTTCGCCGACCGCGCGAAGAAGCTGGCCGAGGCGAACGGGCTCGAGTTCGAGGTGCTCGACGAGAAGGCGCTGAAGCGCAAGGGCTTCGGCGGCATCCTGGGCGTCGGCGGCGGCTCCGCGCGCCAGCCGCGTCTGCTGCGTCTCGCCTACAAGCCGGCGAAGGCGGGTGCCAAGAAGGTCGCGCTGGTCGGCAAGGGCATCACCTTCGATTCGGGCGGCATCTCGATCAAGCCCGCCGCGGGCATGGACCACATGACCTCGGACATGTCCGGCGCCGCCGGGGTGCTCGCGTCGGTGGTGCTGGCCGCGAAGCTGAAGTACCCGCTCGAGGTCGTCGCGCACATCCCGCTGGCCGAGAACCTGCCCTCGGGCACCTCCTACCGCCCTGGCGACGTGCTGAGCATGTACGGCGGCAAGACGGTCGAGGTGCTCAACACCGACGCCGAGGGCCGGCTGGTACTGGCCGACGCGATCGTCCGCGCGGGCGAGGAGAACCCCGACTATCTGATCGAGACCTCCACCCTGACCGGCGCTCAGGTCGTCGCGCTGGGCAACCGCACGGCGGGCGTCATGGGTTCCGACGAGTTCCGTGACCGCGTCGCCGCCGCCGCGCAGGCGACCGGCGAGGGCGGCTGGGCGATGCCGCTGCCGGAGGAGCTGCGTGCCGAACTCGACTCGCGGCTGGCGGACCTGGCCAACATCACGGGCCAGCGCTGGGGAGGCATGCTCGCGGCGGGCGTCTTCCTGCGCGAGTTCGTCCCCGAGGGCCTCGCCTGGGCCCACGTGGACATCGCGGGCCCGTCGTTCAACACCGGTGGCCCGTGGGGCTACACCCCCAAGGGCGGCACGGGTGTCCCGGTCCGCACGATCGCCGCGGTGCTAGCGGACATCGCCGCGAACGGCTGAAGCCAAGCCTCTGAAGGCCACCATGAGGGACCTAGACGCCCTCAAGGTGGCCTTCAGAGACCCCCGACTCCGCCACCGAACCCCAAGACTCAACGGCGTGCGGAACCGCCAAGACCTGGCCCCGTCACCAACTCACCAAGACTCAGCCACAACGCGCACACCAAAACCCAGCCACCACAGTCGTGCCCCAGACACAGCGTCTCCGCGAGCCCTGCGAGTGGAGACTTCACCGCCGCGCGCCCTCTTTCAGGCCCGCCAGGGCCTCCCAACTCGCGACGGCAGGTCGCCCCCCTACAAACAAAAGCCGCACTTGCGTACATGGTCAGGGGCGACCTGGCGGCGCGAGTTTGTAAGCGCGCTGGCCAAAAAACACAGGCTTCTAGCCACACCTCAGGACCCAACCAAGACCAACCCCGTGCTCGCCGGGGCGGGGCACCGCGTCCCCACCCTCATCACCGGGAACGTCGACCAGCAGCGCGCGAAGGAGCCGAGCGCCCGCCGCGACTGGTGGCTCCGCGGCTGGGAAGGCCTGCGTGGCCGCGTGGTCGTCTGAGCGTTGTGGCAGGGTCATCAGCCATGGATTCCGGGGACGCGCAGGAGTCTGGCTGGTCACCCGGCCGGTTCCTCGAAGACGCCGTGCGCGACGTGCTCACCGCGGCCGAAACCCGCGTCGACGAGCGGATCGGGTACGCCGCGCTGCTGCTCGCCTCGGCCGGGGCCGCCGACGAAGCCGATCGGCTCGTCACGCGCTGGCAGGCGATCACCGAGCGTCCGGTCCAGCCGCTGGCGTCGAATTCGGTCCAAGCGCGCGCCTGGGCGATGCTGTTCGAGGCCGGGCGAACCCGGCCGCGCTGGGCGGCGGAGCTGACCCCACTCGACCTCGATGCCGAAGAACGCGCGCACACGGCGCTGCTCGGCAAGGCGACCGAACCGGTACCGAAGGTGCTCGGGGACTCCGGCCTGACCGGGATCGTGTCCGGCCTGACCAGGAACCTGGGCCCACCACCCCGGATGGACCCGCTTCAGGCCGCTGCCGCCCAAGCCGACGCGAGCGCGCGCGAGGGCGATCTCCCTGCCACTCGCGAAGCGCTGCGAACCTGGGCGGAGCTGGCCGGGAAGAGGCCGCTGCCGGAGGTCGCCCAGCTCGCCGCGTCCCGCCCGCTCGCGCGCCTGCTGGCCGCCGGGGCAGATCCGCTCGGCCTTGGCGACACGTGGCCCGAATACTGCACTGGAGCATTGCTCGCCGCGCTGGCCCAACGTCACCCGCCCGCGCGGAACTTGACGAGCAGCGCGGACCTCGTGGCCGCGATCCTGCGCGCCCGCGGCACCGGCACTCCCCCGGCCCCGGCCACCGAGGCCGACGTCTCCGAGGCCGAACGACGCCTCGGCACCGGCCTGCCCGACGGCTACCGCGAGTTCCTGCTGACCTGCGACGGCCTGCCCGCCGACGTCGTCTTCCCGCGCCTGCTGGGCGCCGGGGAACTGACCGCGCGCGAAGGTGCGGTGGTGCTCAGCGAACCGGCCGGTCAAGCCGTGCTGGTCCTGGCCGGAGCCCGGGTGGTCGAGTGGGACCCGGTGCTCGGCACGACCGTCCACGAGACCTTCGGGGACCTGCTGCGCCACCACCTCGGCCTGCTGGAAGCGGCCGGGTGACTACGGTTTTTCCATGACCGAACTCCGGCTGGCCGAGGTGACGAGGGACAACGTCGGCGCCGCCTGCAAGTTGTCCGTCGCCTCGCACCAAGAGTCCTATGTGGCGCCCGTGGCCATCTCACTAGCCGAGGCGTACGCGCAACCGGACGTCGCCTGGCCACGCCTGGTCTTCGACGGCGACGTGCCGGTGGCGTTCGTGATGGGTGCCTTCGAACCGGGTAACCCGCTGGAGTTCTTCCGCGCGGGTGTCTGGCGGCTCAACGTCGGCGCCGGGCAGCAGGGCAACGGCTATGGGCGCTTCGCCGTGGAGGGAGTGCTGGCGGAGTGCCGCCGCCGGGGCATCGCCAAGGCGACCGTGCTGTGGCAGCCGGGTGAGCACAGCCCGGAAGCGTTCTACCTCAAGCTCGGCTTCCGCAAGACCGGAGACGTCTTCCACGGGCAGCACGTCGAGGCGCTCGAGCTGTGACTTTCCGGCCGGGTCAGGCCTGCCCCCGCTTCTTGCGCTCGGTGTACTCACGCATGCGCTTCGGGTAACCCACCCGCGCGACCTCGTAGACCGGGATCGACCTTTTGTGACCGAACTGCTGCGCGGCCTCCAGGCTGTCGATCCGCCTGCGGGTCCATTCGCCGTCGTGTGCGATCAACACCACCGTCGTGTCCGTGACGTTGGTGCGGGGCTCCACATAGGCCTCCACCCCCTGCCGAGACCCGGCCCATTCCTCCAGGTGCTTCGTGTCCCCGGAGCTGGCTTTCCGCAGCGTACCGGCCTTTTGGCCACCCTTGCCGAGCCTGCGTAGCGAGTCGAAGAGACCCACCTCGCCCACCTCATTTCCCACTCGCGTCCGAACACCATTATCCCGGCTCCGGGTGATGCTCGACGCCCTGCACCCGGCTAGCTCGCAAGCTTGACTCCACTAGTGACAAGATGGCGTGTGTTGCGCGCGCGTATACCGCGACGCGCGGCACCGGAGCTTCACCCCTACCGCTTGCCGAGGAGTTATTGACGTGACCGACACCTCCGCCGACCTTGTGATCCTGGGTGGCGGATCGGGCGGCTATGCCGCGGCGTTCCGCGCGGCCGAGCTGGGCCTTTCCGTCACCCTGATCGAAAAGGACAAGCTTGGCGGGACGTGCCTCCACCGAGGCTGCATCCCGACCAAAGCCCTTCTGCACGCGGCGGAGGTCGCCGACGAGACCCGCGAGGCCGAGTCCGTCGGCGTCAAGGCCGTGTTCGAGGGCATCGACATCGCCGGGGTCAACAAGTACAAGGACGGCATCGTCGCCCGCCTGTACAAGGGCCTCCAGGGCCTGGCCAAGGCCCACAAGGTGAACCTCGTCGAGGGCACCGGCACCTTCGTCGGCGGCACCACCGTCGAGGTCGACGGCACCCGCCACACCGGCAAGAACGTGATCCTCGCGACCGGGTCGTACTCCCGCTCCCTGCCGGGCCTCGAGCTCGGCGGCCGGATCATCGCCAGTGAGCAGGCGCTCGCGCTGGACTACGTGCCGAAGAAGGTCGTCGTCCTCGGCGGCGGCGTCATCGGCGTCGAGTTCGCCAGCGTCTGGGCCTCCTTCGGCGTCGACGTGACCATCGTCGAGGCGCTGCCGCGGCTGGTCCCGAACGAGGACGAGTTCGCCTCCAAGCAGCTCGAGCGCGCCTTCCGCCGCCGCAAGATCGCCTTCAAGACCGGCGTGCGCTTCACCGGCGCGAAGCAGGACGACAACGGCGTCAGCGTCTCCCTGGAATCGGGTGAGACCCTCGAAGCCGACCTCCTGCTGGTCGCCGTCGGGCGCGGCCCGAACTCGGCCGGGCACGGGTACGAGGAGGCCGGGGTCACCATGGACCGCGGTTTCGTGCTCACCAACGACCGCCTGCTGACGAACCTGCCGAACGTGTACGCCGTCGGCGACATCGTCCCCGGCCTGCAGCTCGCGCACCGCGGTTTCCAGCAGGGCATCTTCGTCGCCGAAGAGATCGCCGGGCTCGATCCCCGCGTGATCGACGAGAAGGGCATCCCGCGGGTCACCTACTCGCACCCCGAGGTCGCCTCGGTCGGGCTCACCGAGTCCCAGGCCAAGGAGAAGTACGGTTCGGACGTCACCACGTTCACCTATGACCTCGGCGGGAATGGCAAGAGCCAGATCCTCAAGACCTCGGGTGGGGTCAAGCTGATCAAGGCTCCGGACGGTCCGGTGGTCGGCGTGCACATGGTGGGCGACCGGGTCGGCGAGCTGATCGGCGAAGCGCAGCTGATCTACAGCTGGGAGGCGTTCCCGGAGGACGTCGCCCCGCTGATCCACGCGCACCCCACCCAGACCGAGGCCCTCGGTGAAGCGTTCCTCGCCCTCGCGGGCAAGCCGCTCCACGTACACAGCTGACGTCTCACCGCAGAAAATCCAGATCCACAGAAGACTTATCTAGGGAGTCAGCGAACGATGGCCTACTCCGTCACGTTGCCGGAGCTCGGTGAGAGTGTCACTGAGGGCACCGTCACCCGGTGGTTGAAGCAGGAGGGCGACACCGTCGAGGTCGACGAGCCCTTGCTGGAGATCTCCACCGACAAGGTCGACACCGAGGTCCCCTCCCCGGTCGCCGGCACGGTAGTCAAGATCAGTGCCCAGGAGGACGAGACCGTCGAGGTCGGCGCCGAGCTGGCCGTCATCGACGACGGCTCGGGCGGTGGCGGCGAGCAGCAGTCCCGCGCCGAAGAGAAGCGGGCCGAGCCCGAGCCCGAACCGGAGCCGGAGCCCGCTCAGCAGGAGCAGGCCTCGACCCCGGAGCCCGCTCCGCAGGCGTCTTCCGGTGGGTCCGCCGAGGGCACCGAGGTGAAGCTGCCCGAGCTCGGTGAGAGCGTCACCGAGGGCACCGTCACCCGCTGGCTGAAGCAGGTCGGCGACAGCGTCGCGGTCGACGAGCCGCTGCTCGAGATCTCCACCGACAAGGTCGACACCGAGGTCCCCTCCCCGGTCGCCGGCACCGTCCTGGAGATCCGCGCCGCCGAGGACGAGACCGTCGAGGTCGGCGGCGTCCTGGCCGTCATCGGTGACGCGAACGCGGCGCCGAAGGCCGAGCCGAAGCCGGAACCCAAGCCCGAGCCGGTCGCGCAGGCCAAGCCCGAGCCCAAGCCCGAACCGGTCGAGCAGGCCAAGCCGGATCCCAAGCCCGAACCGAAGCCGGAGCCCGAGCCGGTCAAGGCGGAGTCGAACGGCGCGGCCGAGTCCTCGGACAGCGGCCCGTATGTCACCCCGCTGGTCCGCAAGCTGGCCACGGAACACGGCATCGACCTCGCGAGCCTGACCGGCAGCGGCGTCGGCGGCCGCATTCGCAAGCAGGACGTCCTGGCCGCGGCCGAGGCCAAGCAGAAGGAGGCCAAGCCCGCCCCCGCCCCCGCGGCGGCCCCGGCTGCTTCCGCGCCCGCTGCGTCTGCCTCGGCTCCCGCGCCGAAGAAGGTCTCGGTCTCCCCGGAGCTCGCGGCCCTGCGCGGCACGGTCCAGAAGGCCAGCCGGATCCGGCAGATCACGGCCACGAAGACCCGCGAGTCGCTGCAGGTTTCGGCGCAGCTCACGCAGGTCCACGAGGTCGACGTCACCAAGGTCGCGAAGCTGCGCCAGCGGGCGAAGGTGGCCTTCAAGGAGCGCGAGGGCGTCAACCTGACGTTCCTGCCGTTCTTCGCGAAGGCGACGGTCGAGGCGCTCAAGCAGCACCCGAACGTCAACGCGTCCTACAACGAGGACACGAAGGAGATCACCTACCACGGCGCCGTGCACCTGGGCATCGCGGTGGACACCGACAAGGGCCTGCTCAACGTCGTCATCCACGACGCCGGTGAGCTGAGCATCGCGGGTCTCGCGCACCGCATCGCCGATCTGGCCGGCCGTGCGCGGTCGAACCACATCAAGCCCGACGAGCTCGCCGGTGGCACCTTCACCATCACCAACATCGGCAGCAACGGCGCGCTGTTCGACACGCCGATCATCATGCAGCCGCAGTCGGGCATGCTCGGCACGGGCGCGGTCGTCAAGCGCCCGGTCGTGATCGTGGACGCCGACGGCAACGACACGATCGCCGTCCGCTCGATGGCGTACCTGCCGCTGACCTACGACCACCGCCTGGTGGACGGGGCCGACGCAGGCCGCTTCGTGACAACGATCAAGCAGCGCCTGGAAGAAGGCAACTTCGAGGGCGAGCTCGGCCTCTAAACCCACAAGCCCCTGAAGGCCACCTTCACAGCGTAAAACGCCGTGAAGGTGGCCTTCAGGGGCATTCAAACCCGCCCACAGCGGGTTTGCGACCCAGCCACAGGGTCTCCCCGAGCCCTGCGAGGGGAGACTTCACCGCCGCGCGCCCTCTTTCAGGCCCGCCAGGGCCTCCCAACTCGCGACGGCAGGTCGCCCCCCTTAAAGCAAAAGCCGCACTTACGCTCGGTGTCAGGGGCGACGTGGCGGCGCGAGTTTGTGAGCGCGCTGGCCAAAAAACACAGGCTTCTAACCGCACCTCAGGACCCAACCAAAAACCCCGCACGTGCGTACGACACCAGGGGCGCCTGGCGACGCCACTCCTTGAGCGCCCCGGCAAAAAATAGGGCACGATCTAGCCATGCGAGTTTTGATCGCGGGTGCCAGCGGCTTGATCGGCGACGCCCTCACCGCGCGGCTCCGGACGTCCGGGCACGAGGTCCGCAAGCTGGTCCGACGCCAACCGCACAAGCCCGACGAGCAGCGCTGGGATCCGCCTGCGGGCGAGATCGCGGCGGGCGCGCTCGACGGTGTCGACGCCGTGGTCAACCTTTGCGGCGCGCCGCTGTTGCCCGGCCGGTGGAGCGCGGCGCGCAAGCAGGTCTTGCTCGACAGCCGTGTCGAGCCCACCGAGGTTCTCGCCGAGGCGGTCTCCGAGCACGGGATCCCGGTGCTGGTCAACGCTTCCGCTGTCGGCTACTACGGCAACCCCGGATCGTCCGTTGTGGACGAAAGCACCCCCGCCGGCGACGGTTTCTTGGCCGGACTGTGCACGGCTTGGGAAAACGCGACGGCCGCCGCGAAGGACGCAAGGGTGGTCTCGGTTCGCACCGGGCTGGTTCTCGCGCGCAAGGGCGGCCTGCTCTCGACGTTGCGCCCGCTGTTCCAGCTCGCGCTCGGCGGCCGGCTCGGCGACGGCAAGCAGTACATGCCGTGGATCTCCCTCGACGACGAGGTCAGCGCCCTCTGTTTCGCGCTCGGGAACGACTCGCTGTCCGGGCCGGTGAACCTGTCCGGTCCGCAGCCGGTCACCAACATCGAGTTCACCAAGGCGTTCGGCCGGGCGCTGCACCGTCCCGCGCCCTGGTGGGTGCCCGGTTTCGCGATGAAGATCGCGCTGGGCCAGGCCGCCGAGGAGATGGCCCTGTTCGGCCAGCGCGCCGTCCCCCGGGCGCTGGAGAAAGCCGGTTTCGAGTTCCGGCACCCGACCATCGAAAGCGCGCTGGCCGCCGCCACATGAGCGTGCCGAGGATCCGGTGGGCGGTGATCGGCGTGGTGCTGCTGGCCGCGTTCCTGGTGCTCGGCCGCCTGGTCAGCCATCAGCCGCTCGCCATCGACGTCACGATCGCCGACGGCCTCCGCGGCCAGTACACCCGGCCGGCGGGCAAGGTCGCGGGCGTGCTCACCGACGTGCTCGGCCCGGTCCTGCCGTTCGTGCTGGGTGTGATCCTGGTCGCCGTCGCGCTGCGGACGCGCGACCGGACCGGCCTGTGCGTGCGGCTCGCGGTCGTGCTGGTGCTGTGCCGGCTGACGAGCGTGGTGTTCAAGCCGATCTTCCTGCGGCAGCGGCCGCGCGAGTACCCCGATCTGAGTTACCCGAGCGGGCAC
This sequence comes from Amycolatopsis sp. H20-H5, assembly GCF_035828755.1. NCBI lineage: Bacteria > Bacillati > Actinomycetota > Actinomycetes > Pseudonocardiales > Pseudonocardiaceae > Amycolatopsis > Amycolatopsis sp. H20-H5. The sequence goes on from NZ_JAYMZS010000161.1 coordinate 11,583, forward strand.
GTGGTCTCGGTGGCGAGCACCGGACTGGTCGCGGTGCTGCTCTGCGCCTGGTTGGCGCCCCGGCTGGTCCGGTGGGCGCTGGCCGCCGCCCTCGTCGCGACCGCGCTGTCCGCGGCCTGCCGGATCGTGCTCGGCGTGCACTGGTTCACCGACACCGTCGGCGCGGCGCTCGCCGTGCTGGGCGTGGGACTGCTCGCGGCGGCCGCGCTCGGGCTGCTGCCCGTGCCACGGGACCGCGTGCCCGCCGGGGCGGACGCGGCGTAGCCTCGCTGACGTGAGTTCTTCGACCGTTTCCTGCCGCGCCAGCACCGAGCCCGTCGACGTCCGCGAGATCGGCCTGATCGACTACGCCGAGGCGTGGGAGCTGCAGCGTCAGTACGTCACGTCCCGGGCGGACGGGGACAGCCCCGACACGATGCTGCTGCTGGAGCACCCGTCGGTGTACACCGCGGGCAAGCGCACCGAGCCGGAAGATCGCCCCACCGACGGCACACCGGTGCTCGACGTGGACCGCGGCGGCAAGATCACCTGGCACGGCCCCGGCCAGCTGGTCGGCTACCCGATCATCCAGCTGGACGACCCGATCGACGTGGCGCACTACGTCCGCCGGCTCGAAGAGGCCCTCATCACGGTGTGCGATCAGCTCGGTGTCCACACCGGACGGGTGGAGGGCCGCAGCGGCGTCTGGATCCCCGCGGACGACCGCGGGCCCGAGCGCAAGATCGCCGCGATCGGCATCCGCGTCCAGCGCGGCGTCACGATGCACGGCTTCGAACTCAACTGCAACGCGGACCTCACGGCCTTCGACAAGATCATCCCCTGCGGGATCCGCGACGCCGGAGTCACCTCACTGAGCTACGAGCTCCAGCGTGACGTGCCGGTGGAAGCCGTGCTCCCTCTGGCGCGCGATGCTGTCCTGGCCGCCCTCGAAGGCGAACTCGAGGTAGCGGGCGACCGCTACCTCGCCCGCCCCGAAGCCCCGCAGGCGCCCGGCGTCACCTTCGCCCTGCAGAACTGACCTAGATTGCCCCTGAAGGCCCTAACGCCGTCATGGTGGCCTTCAGAGGCATCTAAGCGTCAGTCCAGCTGCGGAGCGACCTCGGCGGCGATCAGGTCGATCTGGTCCAGATCCGACAGGTCCAGCAGCTGCAGGTACAGCCGCGTGATGCCGGTCTTCTCCCGCCATTCCCCGATCCGCTGGACGACCTCCGCGGGTGTTCCGGCGAGCCCGGTCGCGCGAAGCTCCTGCGGGTCGCGCCCGATCTTCTCGGCCCGCTTGGTCACCTCGGCGTCATCGCGGCCGACGGCCACGACCAGCGCGACGGACCGGATGATCTCCTTCGGGTCCCGCCCGGCTGCCTCGGCCGCGGCGTCCACGCGCGCGAACTGCGCGATGACGGTCTCGATGTCGGCGAACGGCAGGTTGAACTCGTCGGCGTACCGCGCGGTGAGCTCCGGCGTGCGCTTCTTCCCGCCCCCGCCGATGATCACCGGCGGCCGGGGCCGCTGGAGCGGCTTGGGCAGCGCGGGCGAATCGACCAGCTGGTAGTGCTCGCCGTCGAACGAGAAGGTCTCGCCCTCCGGCGTCTCCCACAGCCCGGTGATGATCGCCAGCTGCTCCGCGTAGCGGTCGAAGCGTTCCTTCATCGGCGGCAGCGTGAGCCCGTACGCGGCGTGCTCGCCGGCGTACCACCCGGCGCCGAGGCCGAGCTCGACCCGGCCGCCGGACATCTGGTCGACCTGGGCCGCGGAGATCGCCAGCACCGACGGGTGCCGGAACGTGGCGGCGGTGACCAGGGTGCCGAGCCGGACGCGGCTGGTCTCGCGAGCGAGGCCCGCGAGCGTGATCCAGGCATCGGTGGGGCCGGGCAGACCGTCGCCGTCGCCCATTTTCAGGTAATGGTCGCTGCGGAAGAAGGCGTCGTAACCGGCGTTCTCGGTCGCCTTGGCCACGCGCAGCAGGTCGTCGTAACTGGCCCCTTGCTGGGGCTCGGTAAAGATCCTCAAGTCCACGACGACAGCCTATAGATCGGCCGCTCAGCTCGCCCTGTCGCCGCGGGAGGCTTCGGCCTCGGCCGGGCGGCGGATGCGGTCCAGCAGCCGGATCATGACGCTCTCGACCTGCGCGCCGACCTTCTTGGGGTCGGCGGAGCTCGCGATCTCGGTGGCGGCGCTGGACAACGCGCCGAACAGCAGCCGGGAGGTGATCTCGACGGGGACGTCGTCGATCTCGCCCGCCTCGATGAGCGTCTGGAGCCCGGCCTTGATCAGGCCGAAGCTGCAGCGGTCCTCGGCCTCACGCCAGCGTTCCCAGCCCATCACGACGGGCGCCTCGTGAATGGCGATGCGCTGATAAGACGGGTCGAGACAGCTCTTGATGAACGCGTTCAGGCTCGCGAGCACCCGTTCCCAGGGCGTTTCCGAACCACTCATGATCTTTTCCAGCCGATCGAAGACCAGGCTTTCCACGGCGTCGAACGCGGCCTCGAAAAGGGCCTGTTTTCCGCTGAAATGGTGGTAGAGGGCACCTTTGGTGACCCGCGCGCGCTTGGCGATCTCGTCGAGCGAGGTACCGGCGTAACCACGTTTGGTGAACAGCTCGACCGCACTGTCGACCAGCGCCGATCGAGTGGACTCGGAATAGTCGAGTCGCCTTGACCTCATTGTCGCCACACTCACAACCTTACGCCGGGGCACCCCACCATACTCATGGTATGTTCGCCGGGTCAGGTCCGTACCGGGAGTATGCCGCAAACCTGCGGTATGACCCCGATCACGGAAGGGGAGCCCACACCATGAGCTGGAACGACTTCTACCGGCGGCGAGAAATCCTCGAGACCGCCGTCGAGCAAGCAAGGCAAGAACCGGGGCGGCCACTGTCGCTCGCCGAGATTCCCGGGGCCCGCGAGCTATTCCGCACCGAGGAAAACCTGCTGCTCGCGCTGCACCACCAATGGACCCAGCTACTGAGCGGCCATCTGCGCGCGGAGCTGGCCGACCCCGAGGACGCGGCGGCCGAGGGCCAGGTCGGCGACCAGGTCGACGCGGTCACCCGCGCGTGGCAGCGCGCCTCGAAGAACCACGAGGCCCTGCGAGCCGTGCTGGACACGCAGCCGCACCCAGTGCTGGAGCCGCTTCGTGAGGCGGAGCGACGGATGCTCGCCGTCACGGCCGGATTGGCCGAGCCGGGCGAGCCCGTCGCCGAGATCACCAAGGTCGGCCACGCACTGGACGCGCTGCTGCGTCACGGCCCGGTGAAGCCGGCCCGCCGCCGCAGCCCGATGGGACAGCTGCTGCGCCTCCTCGCACCGAGTGCGTGAATGCGCGGCGACCACGTATGTAGTTAGGTGAGCGGCATGTCAGAGCTGACAGGCAAGTGGAGCGAGGCCGACATCCCGGACCAGTCCGGGCGCACGGTGCTCGTGACCGGCGCCAATTCGGGCCTCGGCCTGCGCACCGCCGAGGTGCTCGCGGGCAAAGGCGCCAAGCTGCTGCTGGCGTGCCGCTCCCCCGAACGGGGTCAGGAGGCGCGGCGCACGGTGAGCGCCGCCGCGACCGGCCCGGCACCCGAGCTCGTCCGGTTGGACCTGGCGGACCTCGCTTCGGTGCGCGAAGCCGCCGCCGCGGTGCGCGAACTGACCGGTGACACCTTGGCCGTCCTCGTCAACAACGCGGGCCGGATGGCGACGCCCAAGGGCAGCACCAAGGACGGCTTCGAAACCCAGTTCGGCACGAACCACCTCGGGCACGCGGCGTTGACCTGGCTGCTGATGCCGGCGCTGCGCGGCGGCTCCGCGGCCAGGGTCGTGACATTGTCGAGCGTCGCGGCGAACGGCGGCAGGCTCGACTTCGCCGACCCGAACTTCGAGCACCGCCGCTACAACCCCGCTTCGGCCTACGGCCAGTCGAAACTGGCCAACCAGGTCTTCGCGCTCGAACTCGACCGCAGGCTGCGCGCGGCGGGTGACGACGTGATCAGCGTCGCCGCCCACCCGGGCTACAGCTCGACGGGCCTCGGCTCGAACATGGCGCGTTCCTACGGCGGCACGCTGATGAAGGCGGCCGTCGGCGCGCTCAACAAGATCGGCGAGGTGCTGATCGCGCAGAACGCGCGCCAGGGCGCGCTCCCGCAGCTGTACGCGGCGACCGCCGAAGGCGTCGAAGGCGGCGACTACATCGGGCCGCGCGGCCCCGGTGGCGTGCGCGGCGCCCCCACCAAGGTCCGCCCGCTCGGACCGGCACGCAACGAGGGCTACGGCGGCGCGTTGTGGGAGATCACGGCAAAGTTGACGAGCGTCACCCCCGACCCCGCTTGACCGTTCCCGGCTCGAAGCCGGGCGTAGGGTGGTTTTCGTGACTGCTGCCCCGGATGGTCGGAAGTTGTTGCGCCTTGAGGTGCGTAACTCCCAGACTCCCATTGAGAAGAAGCCGCCGTGGATCAAGACGAAGGCGCGGATGGGGCCCGAGTTCACTGAGCTTAAGGGTTTGGTGAAGCGCGAGGGTCTGCACACGGTGTGTGAGGAGGCTGGTTGTCCCAATATTTACG
>NZ_JAYMZS010000162.1:0-16107 GCF_035828755.1 Amycolatopsis sp. H20-H5
GTCGTGGTCTCACGCGAACCAAGACACCACGATTCGTCGACGAGTCGCGGGTGCGGCGGGCGTCAGGCGGCGGGGGTGATCGTCAGCTGACCCACCGCGCGGCCGTCGGCGTCGAGCAGCCTGCCCATGCGCTTCGGCATGAACAGCGTGACCGTCCGGTCGGTCACGCGCGCCGAGGGCGCCAGTCCGGTCAGGTGCGCTTCGAAGTCGGTGCAGTCGGCGGGCGTCCGCAGCCAGGTCATCAGCAGGAGGTTGTGCTCGCCGGTCACCGCCGCGCAGAACCGGGTTTCCGGCTGGGTGGCCAGCGTCCTCGCGACGCCGTCGAGCCGGTTGCCGGGCACGTCGAGCCGGTAGGTGGCGATCACCGGCCAGCCGCCGAGCGTATGCGCCAGGTCGCAGCGGAAGTCGAGTTCGTGGTTGCGCAACATCCGGGCCAGCACCCGCCGGACCGCCGATTCGCTCATGCCGCAGTCCCGGGCGAGGTCCGCGCAGCTGCGCCTGCCGTCGGCACACAGCGCGTCGAGCAGGGCCTCGAGTTCCTTGTCGTTCCAGCGTGCCGGGGTGACGAGCCGGGCCTGCGCCGCGGTCCCGTCGAGTGCCGCGCGCTGCTCGGGCGCCAGTGCGCGCACCAGCCAGCCGCTGCCTTCGCGGTAGACCCGGGTGACGACGGTCAGCCGCAGCGAGGTGACGCCGGGGAGTTCGGCGAGGCGGTGGGTGACCAGCGTGTCGAGGGCTCGCAGGTCGGTCGCGGCCGCGCCGAGGAACAGCTGGTGCCTGCCGGTGGTGCGTTCGAGGCTGAACACGGCGGGCCAGCGGCACAGCTCGGCGGTCAGTTCCCGCAACCGGCCGGGCGCGCAGTCCACGTCGAGGTAACCGACGGTCTGGGTGGGCAGGGTCCGGTAGGCGGTCAGCCAGGCCAGCCCGGAGGATTCGAGCCGGTCCCAGCGTCGCGCCGCCGTCGTGGCGTCGATCCCGACGGCGGTGCCGATCCGGGTCCACGGCGTACGCGGATCCAGCTGCAGCGCCTCGACGAGCGCGAGGTCCAGTTCGGTCAGCTCGGCGGGATCCGGTGACCCGGCGTCGGCCGGGGCGGAATCCGGCGTCGGGGTGGGCAGGTGGGGCATCGCCGCATTGTCACCGCCGACGGCGGCCGCGTCCAGGCCCTGACCTGCGGGTGGCGGATCCCGGCGGAGCGTGGTCCCTGCTGGCGGATTCCAGCTATTCCCGCAATGCCCCTGAAGGCCACCATCACGGCGTTTAACGCCGTGATGGTGGCCTTCAGGGGCAGTCAGCTCAGAGGGTGACCAGCGGCAAAGGCTTGCGGACAGCGCTCGCGACGCCGTCGGAAGCGTTCGACGCGGCGATGCGCTCCGCGGTCGGCCTGCCGTAGTCCGTGGTGCGCTGCACCAGCGGGCGTCCGAGCGGTTCCACCATGGACTTCATGTCGCTGATCGTCTTGTAGGAACCGTTGGCGGCACCGGCCATCCGGCTGATCGTCTCCTCCATCAGCGTCCCGCCGATGTCGTTGACCCCGCCTTCCAGCACCGCCCGGCAGCCTTCCTCGCCGAGTTTGACCCACGAGCACTGGATGTTGTCGATCGTCCCGTGCAGCAACAGCCGCGACAGCGCGTGCACCGCGCGGTTCTCGCGCAGGGTCGTGCCCGGCCGCGCGAGCCCGGCCAGGTAGATCGGCGAGCTCTGGTGGATGAACGGCAGCAGCACGAACTCGCTGAACCCGCGACGACCGTGCGTTTCGAGACCCTCGCGCTGCAGTTTCGCCAGCAGCTTCAGGTGCCCGACCCAGTGCGCCGGGGTGTCGACGTGGCCGTACATCATCGTCGACGTCGTCGAGATGCCCAGCGCGTGCGCCGTGGTGACGACCTCGATCCACGCCGACGTCGGCAGCTTGCCCTTGGTCAGCACCCACCGGACGTCGTCGTCGAGGATCTCCGCGGCCGTGCCCGGCAGCGAGTCCACCCCGGCCTCACGCGCCCGGATCAGCCACTCCTTGATCGACAGGTTCGTCCGCGAAGCGCCGTTGACGATCTCCATCGGGCTGTACGAGTGCAGGTGGATGTCCGGCTGACGCCGTTTGACCTCGGCCGCGAGGTCGAAGTACGCGGTGCCCGGCAGGTCGGGGTGGATACCGCCCTGCATGCAGATCTCGGTCGCGCCCGCGGCCCACGCCTCGTCGACGCGGTCGCCGACCTGCTCCAGCGAGAGCGTGTACGCGTCGGCGTCCGTGCGCCGCTGGGCGAACGCGCAGAACCGGCAGCCGGTGTAACAGACGTTGGTGAAGTTGATGTTCCGTGTGACGACGAACGTGACGTCGTCGCCGACGGTCTCCCGGCGCAGGTCGTCGGCCAGCTTGGTGAGCGCGTCGAGCTCACGGCCGTCGGCGTGCAGCAGCGCGAGCGCGTGCTCGTCGGACAGCCCGGCGGGGTCTTTTTCCGCGCTGCGCAAGGCAGCGAGGACGTCGTGGTCGAAGGCGGCGGGCGCGGCCTTGATGTTCGCGCCGATCTCCTTCCAGTCCCCGTACACCGAGTCGAAGTCGCTGCGCTTCTCCTCGGTCCGGCCGGTCGTGTCGACCTCGACGTGCAGCTCGGTCCGGCCCGATTGCTGCCAGCCGCCGTCCGGCTCCTGCCACGGCAGGCCCTTCGGGATGGCCTCTTCGATCGCGAGACCGGTCTTCATGTCGGTCAGCGCCTCGAGGTGCGCGTTGAGGCGCGGGTCGAGCCACGGCTCGCCGATCTTGACGTACTCCGGGTACACGGGGAGCCGCTCGCTCATGGTGAAACCGAGCGCCTCGGTCCGCCGCTTGAGCTCGTCGATCCGCGGCCAGGCCAGTTCGGGGTTCACGTGGTCGGGTGTCAGCGGCGAAACGCCGCCCCAATCGTCGATCCCGGCCTTGAGCATCTTCTCGAACTGACGCCCGATGAGGTTAGGCGGCGCCTGGATGCGCATGTTCGGCCCGAGCACCAGCCGTGCGACGGCGATGGTGGCGGCGAGCTCGTCCAGCGTCGCGTCCGGGGTGGCGCGCATCTTGGTGTCGTCCTTCGCCCGGAAGTTCTGGACGATGACTTCCTGGATGCTGCCGTAGGTCCTGGCGATCTTCCGGATCGCGAACAGCGCGTCGGCGCGCTCGGCCAGGTTCTCGCCGATGCCGATCAGGATGCCGGTGGTGAACGGGACCGAGCTGCGGCCCGCGTCCTCCAGTACGCGCAGCCGGACGGCCGGGTCCTTGTCGGGGGAGCCGTAGTGCGGCCCACCCTTTTCGGTGAACAGCCGCTCGGCTGTGGTTTCCAGCATCATGCCCATCGATGCCGAAACCGGCTTGAGGCGCTGGAAGTCCTGCCAGGTCAGCACACCCGGGTTGAGGTGCGGCAGCACGCCGGTCTCCTCCAGCACCCGGATCGCCATCGCGCGGACGTACGAGAGCGTGTCGTCGTAACCGTGCGCGTCGAGCCAGTCCTTGGCCGCGGTCCAGCGGTCCTCCGGGCGGTCGCCGAGGGTGAACAGCGCTTCCTTGACGCCCATCTCGGCACCCTTGCGGGCGATGTCGAGGACCTCGTCGGGCGACAGGAACGGTGACTCGACGCGGCCGGGCACGGTGGCGAAGGTGCAGTAGCCGCACCGGTCGCGGCACAGCCGGGTCAGCGGGATGAAGACCGACTTGCTGTAGGTGACCACCCCGGGCCGTCCGGCCTGCGCGAGCCCGGCGTCGCGGACGCGGGAGGCGTGCTCCGAAAGTGTTTCGAGATCGGCGCCCCGCGCGTGCAGCAGGACCGTGGCTTCGGCGGCGTCGAGGGTCTTGCCGTCGCGCGCACGGGCCAGTGCGCGTCGCATCGCGGAGGTGGTGGGGGCGTTCGAGTCAGGATCGGATGCCATTCCCGCACGCTAAGTCCGAAGCCGCCACTGCGGCCAGTGTGCATCCCGACATCCCGTCACCCGAACGGTATGGCCTGGTGTTTCCGCAGGTCAGAACGTGATCTTGGTTGCTGATCTTGGTGCGGTCGTGTATTACCTAAAGTGTGTCCTCGGTGGTCGGCAAGCGCGTCAACGGCCGCACGTACTACTACCTCGCCGAGTCCGCGCGCGTCGGCGGGGAGCCTCGTGTGGTCTCTCAGCGTTACCTCGGGACGGCCGAGGAGATCGGCCGGGCGGTGTCCGGCCCCACGTCCGCCCCCGAGGGCGCCCGGCATCGGACCTTCGGGGACGTCGCGGCGGTGTGGGCGACGCTGGAGATGCTCGAGTTCGTCAAACGGGTGGACGAGGCCGTCGGCCCGCAGCGGGCGCGGACCACGCTCGGGACCCACCTCGCGCTCGCGGTGCTGCACTGCTCGACGGCGCCCGGCACGGACTCCGATGCCTGGTGGGCCGACTGCGCGGCCGACGACTTCGTCCGCCCGCGCCCGGCCCGGTCCGCGCTCTCGGCGGCCGCGCGCTGGCGAGCGCTGCAGCGGCTGACCCCCGAACGGGTTACCCGTATCGAGACCACGATCGCCGAAGCCGTCCACGGGGTCCTCGGTGACGGTCACGCCGCGCTCGCGGTCGACGTGCCCCAGTTCACGACCTTCATCAGCGCCGACTGCTCGATGCCCGCCTGCCGCGGCGGGCTCGCCGGGCTCGGCCTGGTCGTCACCCGCGACGGCGCGATCCCGCTGGCGTCACACGTTTACCCGCGTGACGGGGTCGAAGTCCCGCCGTTCGCCGAACTCGCCGGGGAGCTCCGCGCCCGCCACCCTGGCGAGGTCACCCTGGTCTTCAACGCCGGGCAGGCACCCCAGCTCGACCTCGGCGGCGGACGCCACTTCGTCGGCGCTCTCCCCTTGGCCGAGCACCCGGAGTTGCACGCGAAGCCCGCGTCGGCCCGCAAGCGCGTCGACGCCGACCGGTTCGCCGGGCTGACCGCGCTCGACACCCGCGCGACCGTCGACGGGGTCCGCCGCCGCGTGATCCTCACCCATTCGGAGACGCTGCACGCCGCGCAGGCACGCGCGCTGACCGAGGAGCTGAGCACCGCGACCCGTGAGCTCGCCGGGCTCGCCGCCGCGCTGACGGCAGGCACCCTCCGCGGCGACCGGGCCCAGATCAACGCCGAGATCGCGCGCCTCACCCGGGGACGGCGGGTGGAGCGAGTCCTGTCGACCACACTCAGCGGCGCCCGGCCGGGGGACATCCGGCTGACCTGGCGGGTCGACGAGGCCGCGGTCGCCCGGCTCGACGAGGAGTTCTTCGGCAAGCAGGTACTGGTCACCGACCACGACGACTGGCCGGTGTCCGAGGTCGTCACCGCCTACCGCGCGCGCAACCACCTGGACTCGACCTTCCGCTGGCTCACCGGCCAGGCCGTCACCGGCCCGGCCCCGCGCTGGGAGTGGACCCGCCACCGGATCGCGGTGCACACGCTGGTGTCGGTCCTGTCCGCGACGGTCACCCACCTCATGCGGCGCGAGGCCGACCGCGCGGGGATGAACCTGTCCGTGCGCGAGTTGATGGACCAGCTGGCCGGGATCGGCGAGACCGTTCTGCGTTATCCCTCGACCGGAGGACGGCCGCGGACGCAGCGGATACTGACGCACCGCGATCACGCGCAGCAGCAGTTGTTCGCGCTGTTCGGCCTCTCGGCTTTCGCACCTGTGTGAATTTCACAGAACTTTGGGTTCTGTTTCGTACACGCGCGTGACAGTTATGGACAGACGTCGTGCCGATAACCGGTGAATCTCCGGTCACGCTGCACACCCCTTTCGGGGTTGCTACTCTTCCGCTCCAAACTATCCTTTGTGGAATGATCACGTTGAGTGAGTAGGTTTGAGATATTCCTGTGATAGAACTCTCTCCGCCCACACTCGAACTAGTGAGTAAGTCCAGCTTGTCTCAAGAAAGTACGTCTCTGTGTAACGGGGAATTAACCCAGACGGGTTACGAAACAATCGAACGTGCCCTAGGGTCCCTCACACTGATGATCTCCGAGAGCGGTAAGGCCCGATCCAGCGAACCGTGCTCACCAAGGGAAGGCCCAGTGACCCCAGCAAGCGATGTCGTGTCCGCAGTGCCTGCGCGCAGCACCCCGGTGCTGGAAGTGCCTGGCCAACGACGTTCCGTGGTCGACCTCGAAGTCGTCATTCCCGCTTACAACGAGGCCAAGAGACTTTACGACGTCCTCAACGCCACTTCGCGTTATCTGGCCACCAGCCCGTGGTCTTCGCGGATTGTGGTGGTGGACAACGGAAGTGCCGACGCGACTTCGCGAATCGCGCGCGCCGGGGTGTTCGGCGTCGAGGTGCCGATCGCCGTCGTAGGCTGCGCGACCGCCGGTAAGGGCGCCGCGGTTCGCAGAGGAATGATGACCAGCTCGGCGAGATTCGTCGGCTTTGTCGACGCCGACCTCGCCACCCCGATCGAAGCGCTGGGCACCGCCGTCGAGCTGCTCGAAAACGGGGCCACCGCGGTCATCGGCTCGCGGTACGCGTCCGGCGCCTCGATCGTGCGGCGGCAGCCGGTCGGACGGCGCATGGGCGGCGCGGCGTTCCGCGCGCTCACCCGCCGCATGGTGCCCGGGGTGAGCGACACCCAGTGCGGGTTCAAGTTCTTCCAGCGCAAGGCCGTCCAGCACGCGTTGTCCAGCTGCGAGGTCACCGGGTTCGCTTTCGACGTCGAGCTGCTGCGTGGCGTCCAGGCGGGCGGCGGCACCGTCGTCGAACTTCCGGTGGCCTGGACCGACGACGAGCGCTCCAGCTTCCGGCCGATGCGGGACGGCGTTCCCGCGTTCCGCGCCGCGCTCCGGCTCATGGTGGCGGGCGCATGACGACAGTGGACAGTCTGCGCGGCAGGTCCGTGCTGGTGCTCAACTGGCGCGACGTCCGGCATCCGCAGGCGGGCGGCGCCGAGCTGTACGCCCACCAGATCGCGAAGCGGTGGGTCGCCGAGGGCGTCAAGGTCACCTGGCTGACCTCGCGCCCGCCCGGTGCGTCGAAACGTGAGGTCATCGACGGAATCCAGGTGCTGCGCCGGGGTGGGACGTTCGGCGTGTACGCCGCCGCGGCCTCGTCGCTGGTGCGGTTCGGGTCGCTGTTCGACGCGGTCCTCGACTGCCAGAACGGCATCCCGTTCTTCGCGCCCCTGTTCCTGCCGCCGTCGTCGGCCGTCGTGCAGGTGGTGCACCACGTGCACCAGGAGCAGTTCGGCGTGCACTTCAGCAAGCCGATGGCGGTGGTCGGCCGGTTCCTCGAAGGCCCGGTCAGCAAGCGCGTCTACGGCGACCGCGCGACGGTGGCGGTTTCGCCGTCGACCCGCCGCGACATGCGGACCAAGCTCGGTATGCGCGGCCCGGTTTTCGTGGTACCCAACGGAAACGAGCCGTCGGTGCACCGGGCGGGTCCCCGTGACCCGCATCCGACCGTGGTCCTGGTCAGCAGGCTCGTGCTGCACAAGCGTGTCGACAGGCTGCTTCGCGCGCTCCCGGACGTCACCGCCGCCATCCCCAACCTGCGGGTGGAGATCATCGGCGACGGTACTGAGCGGCGCCGTCTCGAACTGCTCGCGGGCGAGCTGGGCCTGCGTGGCTCGGTCCGCTTCCGCGGCAGGCTGGACGACGACGCCCGCGACGAGCTGATGCAGCGCGCCTGGCTCACGACGTCCACCTCGCAGGGCGAAGGCTGGGGTTGCACGGTGCTGGAGGCCGCGCGGTTCGGCGTGCCGTGCCTCGCGGTCGCCGCCGCCGGGATCGACGACTCGGTCCGGCACGAACGCACCGGCTGGGTCGTCCCGGCCCCGGACGCGCTCGGCCCAGCCATGATCGACGCGCTGAGGGGCCTCGCCGACGACGAGGTGGCCCTCCGGTTCTCCGGCGACTGCCGCGCGTGGGCGTCCGCGTTCACTTGGGACCGTAGTGCCGCTCTGCTCGCGGGCGTGCTGAGCGCGGAAATCGGCCGCAGGGAAGGAAACCGCGCGGTGAACCGCCGGTCAGCGCGCTCCGACATGGCGACGGCGGTCCGGTTCCGGATTCCCCGCGACGTCGAACGGCCGCGCGGCAGGCCGACCGACCAGATCACCGTCGACGGCGAGTTCGGCAGTGCGCTCCTGCACGGCTGCGACGAGCTGGACGCGGAAGCCGTGCTGGCCAGATGGAACGTCGAGCCGGTCAGCATCGAGCTGGCGGGTGAGGAGCACCTGCTGGCCGGGGTCGCCGCCGGGCCGCGACCGGTCGGCGCGGATCCGGCGTGAGTCCGGCGGTCGCCACGCGGCCCGCCCCGATCGCACGGGCCGGGATGCAGGTCGCCGGCGCCACCGTGCTGGTCAGCCTGGTCAGTTACGGCTACGGGATCGTGCTCGCGCACCTGCTCGACGGCGCGGACTACGCGGTGTTCGCGGCGGGACAGACGTTGCTCCTGCTTTCCGGCACCGCCGCGGCCGCCGCGGTGCCCTGGGCGCTCGCCAAAGCCGTGCGCGCTCACCCGGCCGGTTCGCCGGAGCGCCGGTCGGCGATGGCGTACGCGCTGGGCGTCAGTGTTGTCGGCGCGGTACTGGCCGGTGCCCTGCTCGGCGGGATCACCGGGCTTTACGCGCCGGGCCCAGCGGTGCTCGCGACGGCGATCGCGGTCGCCGGGATCGTGCTGTCCGGCTGCGCTGTCGGCTGGCTCCAGGGTGAGCTGCGGTTCGCCCGGCTGGCCGTCCTGCGCGTGGCGGAGGTCCTCGTGCGCGTCGCCGCCGGTGCCGCCGCGGTCGCCGCGGGACTGGGTGCGGCGGGCGCGCTCGGCGGGTTCCTGCTCGGCTCCGCCGTGCTCCTCGGCGGCGGACTCGCGGCGGTCGCGGCGGACGGACGTCGTGCGTGGGCGGACCTTTCGTGGCAGCCCGCCCGGCTCCGCGAACGCGGACGCTGGGCGGAGACAGCCGGGCTGACCTCCGCGCAGGTGCTGCTGGGCGTCTTCACCGCGACCGACGTCGTGTTGTCCCCGGTCCTCGCGGGCGCGGGAAACGACGTCGCGGGCTTCCAGCTCGCCGGGACGCTCGGCCGCGCGCCGCTGTTCGTCGCGGCCGCGCTGGCCGTGGTGCTGTACCCCCGGCTCACCGGGCCGGGTGCCGAAGGCGCGCTCCGGTCGACGGCGAGGGCGTACGGCTGGCTCGGCCTGCCACTGGTCGCTCTGCTGGTTACCGTGCCGGGGCCGGTACTGAACCTGATCGTGCCCGCGCACCTGCCCGACGCGACGCGGCTCGTGCCGTTCACCGCGGTTGCGGGACTGGGCTACGGCATCGTCACCCTCCTGATCACCGTCACCCAGGCGGGGGCCCAGTTCCGCCGCGCGAGCACGGCACTGGCCGGGGCGATCGGCCTGCTGGCCTGCGGACTGCTGACCGGCTGGGCGCTCGGCGGCGTGACCGGCCTGAGCGCGGGCACCTGCGTCGGCGCGGTACTGGCGGTGATACTGGTGCTGCGGCTGACTCCGTTGCCTGGCGGAACTCTGCTCGCCGTGGCCGGACCCGCGATCGTGGCGCTGGCCGCGGTTCCCGCCCTGTTGCTGGCCCGGCGTTCGACACCGGGGTGGCTGGTGCTCGCTGTCGCATTAGGACTGTTGGCTTTGTGGCGGGCTCGCGGTTCGCGGCAACCGATGCCTGGTGATCGGCTGCGCATCCTGCACCTGGGTTTCGAAGACCCCGCGCTGCCGGGTTCGGGCGGCGGGGCGCTGCGGACGCACGAGATGAACCGGCGGCTGGCCGAGCGCCACGACATCACGGTCCTCACCACCCGCTGGCCCGGCTGCGTCGACCGCGTCGAGGACGGGGTGCGTTACGTGCACGTCGGACTCGGCAGCGGCCGCACCTACCTGGGCCGGATCGCAGGCTACGCCGTCGTGCTGCCGTTCGTCTCCCGCCGTTACGAGGCCGATCTCGTCGTCGAAGACTTCTTCGCGCCGATCTCCACCATGGGCGCTCCACTGTGGACGGGACGGCCGACCATCGGCCTGGTGCAATGGCTCAACGCCAAGGAAAAGTCCCGTCAGTACAAGCTCCCGTTCTTCCTCGTCGAACGCGCGGGCGTCCGCGCGCACCACCGGCTGATCGCGGTGTCCGACGGCATCGCCGAGCGGCTGCGCGGGATGAACCCGGCCGTGCGGGTCGACGTCGTCGGCAACGGCGTCGACCCCGCGGCCTTCGAGGTGGACGTCCCGCGCGGCGCCGACGTCGTGTTCGTCGGCAGGCTGGAAATCGCGCAGAAGGGCCTCGACCTGCTGCTCACCGCGTTCGCCGCGGAACGGGACCGGCTGACGGGCGACCTCGTCCTCGCGGGCACCGGGCCCGACGAACGCAGGCTGCGTGCGCTCGCCGAAGACCTCGGCATCGTGGCGCGGGTGCGGTTCGCGGGCTGGGTTTCCGGCGCGGAGAAGTACGAACTGCTCGGCTCGGCCGGGGTGGTCGCGGTGCCGTCCCGCTTCGAGACGTTCGGGATCGTCGCGGTGGAGGCGCTCGCCAGCGGCAGTCCGGTGGTGGCCTTCGACATCCCGTGCCTGCGTGAAGTAGTGCCCGGCGACGTGGGCGTCCGGGTCCCCGAGTTCGACGTCACCGCCTACGGACGCGCGCTTGTCGAGGTCGCGGCGGACCCCGAGCGCCTGGGCGTCCGTGGCCGGGAATTCGCCCGCACCTACTCATGGGACCGGCTCGCACTCGACCAGGAAAGGACGTACGTGTCCGCTGCCCGACCGGACCAGGAGGCCGCGCATGTCGGCCCCGGTCACTGAAGACCTACGGTTGTCCCTTGCCGCACAAGGGTTTCTCGCGCTGCCCGAGGTGTTCACCCCGGCCGAAGTCGGTGTGGTCGCCGCCGAACTGGACCGTCTCTTCGGCCGGTTCGGCGAACTCCCGCCCGCCAGCGTGCTCGACCTCGGCGCCACCGGCGGCGACTTCGGCCAGGACGTGCCGGAGATCCTGTACCCGTCCGTGCTCTCACCGGCGCTGAGGCAGAGCGCGGTGTTCCAGCGGAGCCGAGCGTTCGCGAGGCGGCTGCTGGGTCCAGGCACCTGGTTCCGCTTCGATCACAGCATCCGCAAGCCGCCGCGTTGCGCGTACGAGACCGTCTGGCACCAGGACCGCGTGCACAAGCGGTCCGGCCTGCCCGAACGCAGGCTCAACGTCTGGATCCCGACCGGCAAGGTCGGCGCCGAGGACGGCTGCATGCGGTACGTCCCCGGCAGCCATCTCGGCGGGGTGCTCCCGCACGAAGCCGTCCCGGAGCGACGTGGCGCGCAGCGGACCATCGGCGTCGACGAATCGGCCGCGGTGGACGTCCCGCTCCCGGTCGGCGGTGCCGCACTGCACCTGTTCGAGACGGTGCACAGCGCCCACCCCAATCTCGGCGACCGGCCGAGAACGGCCTGGATCCTGCAGTTCACCCAGCCCCGCGCGGGGCTGCCGCTGGCCAGCTGGGCGCATCAGACCCTCCACATCGGACACACCTGGCGCTGGCGCCACGGGAAAGCACGAGAGGACCACACGCGTGTCGACTGACCAAGCCGCGGTGACCGACCAGCTCGCCGGCCTCGGCGCGCGCCGGACCAGGGGCAGGCGCCCGGCCAGGGTGCTGGTGATCGGGAACTTCGGCAACGGCAACACCGGCGACGAGGCGCTGCTCGCCAGGGCCCTGCAGGAACTGCCACCGGGCACCGAGGTCAGCGTGCTGTCCCGCAACCCCCGGGTGGTCGAATGGCTGCACGGCGTCGACGCGCGCCCGATGGCGGCGCTGTCGTTCGCGAGGGGACTCCGCTGGTCGGACGCCGTGGTGGTGGTCGGCGGCGGGATGTTCGGTGCGGGCCTGCCGCCGATGGTCCGGCTGCTGCCCAGGGTCGTCGACGCGGCGGAGGCCGCCGGTCGCGACACCGCCTACCTGGCCATCGGCGCTTACCCGGGCATGCCGTCTGCCGTACTGCGCCGCCTGCGCGCGGCGAAGGGGCGCATCACCGTCCGCGACGGGCTGTCCGTCGAGACGCTGGGTGGTGGCGTGCCGAACATCGGCGACCTCGCACTCGGCCTGCGGCCGGAGTCCCACGAGGCCGCCGAGCGCGCGCTTGCCGGAGCCGGTGTGGACCGGAGCGCGCCTCTGTTGCTGCTGTCGCTGAAGGCGTTGCCCGACCTCGCCCGGATGACCGCACTGCAGGACGCCTGCCAGCTCGCTGCCCAACGCTGGCGCGAGAGCGGGGGAGTCGTCGCCGCGCTCGCCCTGTCGACGCACGCGGACTACGGCCTCGGCCTGGCGCGCCGCGACGCGGTACTCGCCGCCGAACTGGCTGAGCGTCTCGGCGAACCGATCCCGGTGGTCGGCCCCCAGCTGCCCCCGGCACTGGCCAAGGCCGTCGTGGGCCAGGCCGCAGGGGTGCTCGGCCTGCGCCTGCACGCGTTGATCTTCGCCGTGGGTGGCGGGGTGCCGTGTGCGGGCTTCACCTGGGAAGAGAAGACCCAGGCGTTCCTTGCCAGCGCGGACAACGCGACGGCGTTGGATCACCCGAGCGCGGTGGCGGGCTGGGTCGAGCGTTCGCTCGCGGCGGTGGCCGCTCGATGAGGTCTTGGACCAAACCTCGGCTGCTCCTCGCCGGTGGCGCACTGGCCGTCGTCGCGCTTCTGATGCGTGTCTGGGGCTTGGCCACCGCGAACGAGCTGTTCATCGATGAGGTGACCTACTCCCGGCTCGCCCTGTCCGCGGGCCGCGGCGAGTGGCCCAACCTTGCTGGGCAGCCGTTCTACCTGCACCCGCCCCTGACGTTCTGGCTCAACGGCGGCGTCTCCCGGCTGTTCGGCCTGTCCCCGGATCCGACGTCGCTGGTGTTCCAGCTGCGCTGGGTCAACGCCGTGCTGGGCGTGGCCGTCGTCGTCCTCGCGTTCACCCTGCTGCTGCGGCTGACCCGGCCGGTCATCGCGCTGGTCGGCGGCCTGGTGCTCGCTGCCGACCCGTTCGTCCTGCGCAACGACGGCCGCGTGATGCTGGAGACCCCGGCATTCGCGCTGGTGCTGGCGGGCTGGCTCTGTCTACTGGTGGGACTCGACCGGCCGGGCGGCCGAGCTCGCCGCGCGTACCTCGTCGCGGGCGGCCTGCTGATCGGGCTCGCGATCTTGGCCAAGGACGTCACGCTGGTCCCCGGCCTGCTGCCGGTGCTGCTGGCCGTCCTCTGGCGACGGACGATCCAGCCGCGCACGGCCGCACTGGTCATCGGCACCGGCCTGCTGCCGTATGCCGGGTATCTGGTCGCGCTGGCGTTCGCCGGACGGTTCGGCCAGTGGTGGCTGGCGAAGGTCGGCGGCCTGCGGCGGATGGCGGGACTCGACCAGGTCAGCGGCTTCAACTCGGGTAGCTCACCCAGCCTGCTCGACGCCCTTCTCGGCCAGCTCAGCCGTTTCGGCACGTCCTACGTCCTGCTCGGTCTCGCGCTGCCCGCCGGACTGCTCGCGCTGCTGTCGGCGAGAGGGGATCGACGCCTCGTCGGCCTGTTCGCGTCGCTGATGGGCCTGCTCGGGCTCTTCTCACTCGGCTTCGGCACGCTGGAAGAGCAGATGGGCTACTTCGTCGTCGTCCCCGGCGTCCTCGCACTCGGGATCACGTTCGCCGAACCGCCCCGCTGGCTAGCCAAGGTGCGTCCGGCGCTGGTCGCCGCGGCCGCATTGGTGCTGGTAGCGGGCCTGGGCTTCGGGATCCACGCCCGCAGCGTCACCGACAACGGCTACCAGCAGGCCCGCGCCTGGCTCGACAGCCAGCTCCCGCCCGGCTCCCGCGTCGGCCTGACCACCCCGACCGCACAGTTCGCGCTGCACTCCGGGGAGGGCCGCAACCTCCGCGTCGGGACCTGGGCGTCAGTGGGGGCGTTGCACCGCTTCCGCGCCGGGTACGTACTGACCCAGAGCCGCCCGCTGAGCCAGGGCTACGGCTACGCCTCCCCGGACCTGCTGCCCTGGCTGAGGGCACACGCGAAACCGGTCTTCACCGCGAACGGCCCGACCGGCGGCGCCACCGTCGTCTGGCAACTCGACCCCGCCGCCCTAACCAGCCCATGACTGCCCCTGAAGGCCACCTTCACCGCGTTTTACGCCGTGAAGGTGGCCTTCAGGGACCACTAGCTCTCGCGGAAGATTTGCAGCGGGGAGAAGCTCTGGACGACTGGCATCAGCTCGATGACGTTGATGTTGACGTGCTCGGGCTGTCCCGCCGCCCAGAGGACGGATTCCGCGACGTCCTCGGCGGTGAGCGGCGTCGTCCCCTTGTAGACGTTGTCGGCCTTGTCTTGATCGCCACCGAAACGGGTGACGGAGAAGCCCGTGCCGCCGACCATCCCCGGCTCGACGTTCGTCACCCGGACGCCGGTGCCGTGCAGGTCACTGCGCAGGTTGAGGCTGAACTGGTGGACGAACGCCTTGGTCGCGCCATAGACGTTGCCGCCGGGGTACGGGTATGTGCCCGCGATCGAACCGAGGTTGATCACGTGCCCGCGGCCGCGCTCGACCATGCCCGGCAGCACTGCGCGGGTGAGGTGGACGAGCCCCTTGACGTTGGTGTCGATCATCTGGTCCCAGTCGTCCAGCTCGGCCCGCTGCGCCGGCTCCAGGCCCTTCGCGAGGCCCGCGTTGTTGACCAGCACGTCGACCTGGGCGAACTTGGCGGGAAGCGCCCCGACGACGTTCTTGACCGCCTCCGCGTCCTGGACGTCGAGGCGCACCGGGAGGACGTTCTCGCCGAGTTCCTTCGCGAGCGCGGCCAGCTTGTCCTCGCTGCGGGCGGCCGCGACGACCAGCGCGCCTTCGGCGGCGAATCGGCGCGTGATCGCGGCGCCGAACCCGGCACTGGCACCGGTCACGAATACGGTCTTCTGCTGCGTGGTCATGGGGAGGTTCACCGTTCTAGAGGCCGACAGTCTTCAAGAAGGGCCCGAACACGTCGTTGAATTCGGCTTCGCGCTCCAGGTTAGGCATGTGCCCCGCACCGTCGATCACCGCCAGCACTGAGCCGGGGACGAGCCGGTGCATGAGCCGCGCGTCGGCGACCGGCGTGAACTCGTCCTCGCTGCCGACCACGATGAGCGTGGGCACGCCGACAGTCGCCAGCGAAGCCGTGTAGTCCGGCCGTTCGGCCCGTCCACGTAGTGCCGCGGCAGCTCCCTCAGGCGGGCTCGCCCGCATCATGTCGAGTACGTGCTTCGCGACGTCGGGCCGTGTACGGATGTTCTCCGGCGTCACCATTTTGGGAAGCACCTCGGTGGCGTACCCTGGCATGCCCTCGGCGAGCAGCCTGTCCGCCGTCTCGTTGCGGACTCTCTTTCCTTCTTCTGTATCGGCCTGCGGGGAGGTGTCGGCCAGGAGGAGCCCGGCGAGGCGCTCGGGGTAGCGGCGGTGCGTCTCCATGACGATCTGCCCGCCCATGGAGAGCCCGCCGAGCACGAACCGGCCGAGGCCGAGGTGGTCGGCCAGCCGGATGAGGTCCGCGGCGAAGGTGTCCAGCCCTGTCTTGCCAGGCACGACCGGCGAATCGCCGTATCCGCGCAGGTCAGGCGTGATCACCCGCCAGCCATCTCGGCTGAATCGTTCGGCCTGGGGCCGCCACATGGTCCGGTTGAACGGGTGTCCGTGCACGAGGACGAGGGGCGTGCCCGTGCCCACGTCGTCATAGCCGAACTCGACGCCGTCGAGGAGAACCTTGCTCACCTGCTGTACCTCCGAGTGCCTGGTCAGGTCTTCGACGCTAGGCGGTGCAATATTCGAGTGCAATAAGAAGCAATGTACTCGGAGCAATCCCGAGCGTAAACGCCTTGCCGCGTTCACCTCCGTCGCGCTACGGTGAAGCACGGAGTGGTGGCCGCTGACCTGCGAAAATACGGTTAAGGTACCCCCCTGTTTCGGGGGGTGTGTGGCCATGTAAAGTTCTCCAAGTCGCCAGGGAAACCGGGTGGCCGCGGGACACGAACCAAGCTCTCAGCTTCGGCTGGTTGAGTGGGTGTTCCAACACAAACTGCTAGGAACAATTCGCTTCAGGTAAGGCCTCGTGGTGGGGCGCGATCTGCGGTGTGTTGCTTGAGAACTCAACAGTGTGCTAGTGAACTAAGCCAGTAGAGCTTATGTATTTTAACCTCGTTTGAG
>NZ_JAYMZS010000163.1:0-16045 GCF_035828755.1 Amycolatopsis sp. H20-H5
GTCAGCAGGCCGACGCGCTCGCGGTCGGCCTCTGGTAACTCGTCGACCAGCCGGGCGGCCGCGATCATCGCGAGCAGACTGCCGAGGTTGTACCCGGCGAGCACCACCCGCGTGTTCGGCTCGGCGAGGTGTTCCTTGACCCTGGCGGCCAGTTCCGGCACGACCTTGAGCGCGTAACAGGGCGGGACGGTCGGGTGCGCGGCGCGCGGCCAGAAGCAGACCAGGTCCGCCAGCGCGCCGAGGTGGCGGCTGCGCTGCGGCGTCTTCGCGGCGGTGTAGACCACGCGCAGCAGCCCGGCGGCGAGCGCGCCGAGCGCGACGACGCCGATGGTGGCCAGCGGGTCGAACCAGCCCGGCAGCCCGCCGAAACCGAAGCGCAGCACGAGTAGCGCGGCCCCGGCCGCCGCCATCGCGATCGCCACGGTCAGCGCGAGATGGTGCAGATTGCGGCGTTCCCAGGACGACCGTGCCCAGGCGGCGGCGGCCTTCGCCTCCTGCTTTTCGCCGATCTCCATCAGTTCGACGATCTCGGGGATCCCGCGGCGGCGGCGGCGCAGCGGCACGGCGACGGCGAAACCGAGCAGGCCCAGCACGACGGCGAGCACCAGGCCCGCCCCCCACAGCACGGTCACCAGCTTGTACGTCTCCGGCAGCCGCAGCTCTTCGCGGCCGACCAGCTTGCGGAGTGAGACCGCGAGCCCGGCGCCGAACCCGCCGCCGAGCAGCCCGGCTAGGGCGAGCACCGGTGCGGCCGCGGCGCCGCCGAGCCAGGGCCTCAGCCGCCGCGGCTGGTCCTTCCAGCCGCGCCGGGCCAGCAGCGCCGCCGGCACCAGCACGAGTCCGAAAAGGACGGTCACAACGACCATGGCCGCGCCGAGGCCTTCGACCGTGCCGTCGGTCCCGCTCAGCCCGCCGCCGGAGAGCCCGTGCGGCAGCGGTGTCCGGCGCAACGCGCCGTAGCCGACAAGCAGCGTGGCGAAGGTGATCAGGCTCCGGCGCGCGACGCGGCCGGGGTCGATGCCGATCGCCCCGGCGATCATCGACGCCACGACCAGCGCCATGACGCAGATCCACGCGATCACGTCCGGCCCGGCGTCCGGTACCCGGAACGGCCCGCCGAGCAGCGGGAACGCGACCACGGTCAGCGCGGCCACGGTGTGCAGCGCGCGCAGGCCCGGTGTTTCCGGGTCGGCACGCAGTCCGTCGGCGGGCGGCTGGCGGGGACCTGCCCCCGGCCTGACCTTCGGCAGGTCCTCCTCGGCCGCGTCGATCGTCCAGTTGACCGAGGAAACCCGGTGCAGCACGAAGATCACCGCGAGCAGGGGCAGCACGCCGATGGCCGTCCGCACCGGGGCCGCGTCCCGCAGCCAGGACGGCGCCCCCGGCAGGCAGCGCGAGCCCGGGGCCAGGCACTGCGCGGCGACGAGGTCGAGCCCGATCACCGCGAGCTGGCTCACCAGCAGCATCGTCAGCAACAGGGCCGCGGCCCGCAGCAGGCCACGGCACATCGAGCCGAGCACGGCCGCCGTCCTGCTGCCCGCCCGCACCGGCGGCAGCATCCAGAAGGCGACATTCGACAGCGAGAACGGGAACAGCAGCGCCCAGGTGGCCTTCGCCGCACCGCCCGAGGTCATACCGCTCCACAGATAGCCTTCGAGAGTCCGCGGGATCGACCGGCCGAGCGCGGGCAGCACCGGGCCCGGAGCCGGGCGGCGCAGCCGATCGGCTGGCCGGATGATCCGGCCGAGGCCGTCGCCCGCGACGTCGACCGTCGAGACCGCGTCGAGCAGGGCCTCGCCACTGGTCCCCACCAGGCCGGGCACTCGCAGTTCGACGACGCGGGTATCCGGGCCAGGGAGCGGCACAGTAAGGGTCTCCTAAATCTCTGCATCGGGCTACGAGCCGACAACGGTACTGTTCAGGTGCCATCCACTATGGGAGGAACCCGCGTTATGACCCCCCGAAAGCGTTGCCAAGCGGCACGACACCCGCAACGGCATCGAGTTCGCCGTCGCCGATCTCGACGCCGCCGAATTCGGTCGTAAGGAGATTCGCCTCGCCGAGCACGAAATGCCCGGATTGATGGCGCTTCGCCGTGAGTACGCCGAGGTCTACCCGCTCCGCGGCGCGCGGGTGTCGGGTTCGCTGCACATGACCGTGCAGACCGCAGTGCTGATCGAAACGCTCGTCTCGCTCGGCGCCGAGGTGCGCTGGGCGTCCTGCAACATCTTCTCCACCCAGGACCACGCGGCCGCCGCGACCGTGATCGGCCCGCACGGCACCGCCGAAGAGCCCAAGGGCGTCCCGGTGTTCGCCTGGAAGGGTGAGTCGCTGGAGGAGTACTGGTGGTGCACCGAGCGGATGCTCACCTGGGACGGCGAAGGCCCCAATATGATCCTCGACGACGGCGGCGACGCCACCATGCTCGTGCACAAGGGCACGACGTTCGAGAAGGCGGGCGTCGTCCCGTCGCCCGACGAGAACGACTCCGACGAGTACCGCGTCTTCCTGGAGCTGGTGCGCGCGTCCGTGGCCGCGGACCAGGGCAAGTGGACGGCGATCGGCGAGGGAATCCTCGGCGTCACCGAGGAGACCACGACCGGCGTCCTGCGGCTGTACCAGCTCGCTGCCGCCGGTGAGCTGCTGTTCCCGGCGATCAACGTCAACGACGCGGTCACCAAGTCGAAGTTCGACAACCGCTACGGCATCCGGCACTCGCTGGTCGACGGCATCAACCGCGGCACCGACGTGCTGATCGGTGGCAAGGTCGCGGTCATCTGCGGCTATGGCGACGTCGGCAAGGGCGCGGCGGAGTCGCTGCGCGGCCAGGGCGCGCGGATCATCATCACCGAGATCGACCCCATCTGCGCGCTGCAGGCGGCGATGGACGGTTACCAGGTCAAGACGCTGGAGAACGCGCTGCCCGAGGCCGACATCATCATCACCACGACCGGCAACAAGGACGTCGTGCTGGTCGAGCACATGGCGCAGATGAAGCACCAGGCGATCCTTGGCAACATCGGCCACTTCGACAACGAGCTCGACATGGCGGGCCTCGCGCGCTACCCCGGCATTACGCGGGTCAACATCAAGCCGCAGGTCGACGAGTGGATCTTCCCGAGCGGCCGCACGATCATCGTGCTGTCCGAGGGCCGTCTGCTCAACCTCGGCAACGCGACCGGGCACCCGTCCTTCGTGATGTCGAACAGCTTCTCCAACCAGGTCATCGCCCAGGTGGAGCTGTTCACCAAGCACGAGGAGTACGACAACGAGGTCTTCCGCCTCCCGAAGAAGCTCGACGAGAAGGTCGCGAAGATCCACCTCGCGGCGCTGGGCGGCGAGCTGACCAAGCTCACCAAGGAGCAGGCCGAGTACATCGACGTCGACGTCGAGGGCCCATTCAAGGCGGACCACTACCGGTACTGACCGGTCGGCCCCTCTTTCGGGCCCTGCCGCACCCGAAAGAGGGCGCCTTGCCGTCTCGCCTGTGGAGTGGAAGAAACGCCTGATCGCCGAGGGAAAGATCGTCACGTTCGAGCCTGAAGGCGTGGCTCCGGGGCTGGACGAGCTCGAGAAGATGTCCCAAGGCTGGGGCACAGCTGTCAGCGAGGCTCTCGACTGGACCAGAGGTGAGTGGTGACGGCTTTCTACGCGGACACCAGCGCGGTGGTCGGCGCCTACCTCCAGGACGAGCCCGAGCACGCGGCGCTCAAGGAATTGCTGTTCGACTCCCGCCATCTGGTGTTGACCAGCGAACTGACTCGGATCGAGTTCGCCAGCGCGTTGACGGCCGCCAAAAGGCTCGGCCGCATTCCGGACGCCAAGCAGTTCCTGCACCAGTTCGACCGGGACACGCAGGCCGGGACCACGCTCAGCATCATTCCGCTGGAGACGCGCCGGATCCTTCCCGCCGCGCGCCGCTTGGTCATGGAGAACCACCCGCTGCGCACGCTGGACGCGATCCACCTCGCGGTCGCCCTGCGCGACACCGCGGCCATCACCGGCGGCGAGCCGATCACGATGGTGACGCGTGATCAGCGCCAGGCCGACGTGGCGAAAGCCAATGGCCTCGCCGTGTTGTGACGGCTAGAGTCACGGCCGTTCTTGGCTGGACGAACCTCACGGCCCGGTAGGTAGTCCGGGCGGCGGGTGGCGGTGCGAACCCGCCCCTGCTCGTTGTCCCGGACCTCGCGGGAAACCAGTTGCGGCCAGGCTGATCCGTCATGCCTGGAGGTTTCCCATGAGTGGGGTGTTCACGCTTTTCCACGACGGCCGGTTCTGGGTCGGCGTCTACGAGATCCACGAGGACGGCCGCGTGCGCGCGGCCCAGCACATCTTCGGCGTCGAGCCGAACAACGCCGAGCTCGCCGCGTTCGCGGCCGGACGCGACTTCACCGCTCTGGCCGACCAAGCCCGCGAAGCACCGTCAGTACCTGCGGAGCGAAGGCCGACCGCGCGCCTCAAGGCGAAGAAGCTCGCGAAGCAGGCTCAAGCCGACATCGGTGTGGGAACGGCCGCGCAGCGCGCGCTGAAGGAGTCCGTCGCCGAGCGGGTCGTGGAGAACAAGGCCGCCCGCAAGCGCCGTGAGGCGCAGGAGGCCGAGCGCCGCCGCGGCCTCGCCCGCGCGAAAGCCAAGGCCCGCCACCGTGGCCACTGATCCCTGAAGGCCACCTTCACGGCGTAAAACGCCGTGAAGGTGGCCTTCAGGGGCAGTCAGTCAGTGCCACTCCACGGCGATCCCGGCGAGTCCGGGGCCGGGGTCGGTGAAGTACGCGCTCGTGACGCCGCCCATGTCGCAGCGCAGCTCCTCGGATTCCATCGGGATCGCGTCGTCGCGGGTGCGGACCTGCCTGGTGCAGCGGGCGGGCAGCGCGCCCTCGGCGAACCGCAGCTGCAGCAGGTAGCTCCCGCACCGGTCGCGCAGCATGCGGTAGTAGCCGGGCGAGTCGGAGCCGGAGTCGTCGCGGACCTCGGAGCAGAAGACGTGGAGGTCGCCCTCGGCGAGCTTGCGGTCGAACAGCAGCTCGGTGGCCATGGTCGCGCTCTCGGCGTGCCGTCGCATCCGCCCGGTCCGGCAGCCCTCGTCGGTGATCAGCTCGACGTGCTCGATCTGGCAGCCGTCGTCGCCGTTGTACACCGTCACGTACCGGTCCGGGCCGTGCCGCCGGGCACGGGCGACGAGTCTCGTGCGCACGCTGACCTGGCGGCGGTGGGCGTCGAAGGTGATCGTGTCGTGCACCGCGAGCAGCTCGAGGTCGGAGTTGTAGTTGTTGGCCGACGGGTAGGCGCCCAGCTCGGCCAGCAGGTGGTCGACGATCGAGCCCATGTCACCGGAACGGAGCTCGTGGAACGACACCGCGGGCTGATGCGTGCGCGCGCGGCCGGTGCGCGGGCCGATGAGCACCACGAGCGCGTCGGGCGGCAATTGGAGCACGGTTTCCAGCGCGCGGACCGCCGGGAGCGCCTTGGGTACCTCCGGTTGGCGCAACCCTCGCTGCCAGTAACTGAGTGTTGACTGTCCGATATGGACACCTCGGTGTCCGAGGTGGGCGCGCAGCCTGGCCAGCGACAAGCCGCGCCAGGCGATCGCCAGGCGCAGGGCCTGGTGGAACTCGCCGCTGCGAAGTGCCTCGGCCAGCTCCTTGGGCAGGGGTTCCCCCTGCTGGCGGCGCCCGTTGAGGCTGCCGGTCTCCGTCGCGGGCGCGTTCCCGCCCGCTATCGTGCTGAGTGTTACTGGGGAATCGCCGTTCCGTGTCACCGCTCGTCCCTTCACCCGACCAGTGTGTGCGCTGGGCGTGAACACTGCGGAACGTTCACGTTAGCAGCGGTGAGTGGCGATGCCGACCCCCGTTCAGGGTGGCTGGCCACGGAAGAGTGAACGATCCGCGTTCCGGGGTACCCCCGGAACGGTCCGATCCGCCATGCGGGGTTCTTGCTCGGGGTGACTGCGCTGTTCACCGTTGTGACCACGTTGATTCGCCCACGCTTGAGCAGGAGGCCATTCGTGCCGGTGATCTCGAGGAGGGCTTGCGCCGCAGGGGCCGCGAGCCTGGCGATGTGGCTGGTCGTCCAGACCCCGGCCGATGCGGAGAGCAGGTTGTCCGCGCCCGTGGACTACCAGGACTACGTCTCCATGCAGCAGCAGCAGAAAGACCAGTGGTGCTGGGCCGCCTCCGGCAACACGATCGCGGCCTACCACGGCGTCTCGCTCAGCCAGACCCGCTTCTGCCAGCTTGCGCACAACGAGAGCGGCGCGGACTGCGCGAACCTCCCCGGCACCCTCGCCGACCCTCAGCGTGCTTTCGCCAAGCTCGGCTTCGCCTCCTCCGGCACCTACGTCTACGGCCGGATCAGCTACGCCGCCATCCAGTCGCAGACCGCGGCCGACCAGCCGGTCGAGACCCGCATCGGCTGGAACTCCGGCGGCGGCCACATGCACGTGCTCTACGGCTACGACACCAGCAAGAGCTGGGTCTACTGGGGCGACCCGTGGCCGTCGAACAACCGCTACAACTGGTCCACTTACGACTATTACGCTGGCAACAGCAGCTTCACCTGGACCCACACGCTCACCGGGATCTCGCGATGAGCGGCCTGCGGCGCGCGCTGACGCTCGCCGGATTGGCGACGGTCGCACTCCTCGCCCTGGCACCGGGCGCCCAGGCGCAGTCCGGCCTGCCCAGTAGCGCCGACGTCTCGGCCGCGAAGGCCGCCGCGGCCGATCCCGGCCTGCGCGCCGAGATCGGCCGGTTCTTCGCCCAGGGCGGCGGCAAGCTGCGCGCGGCCGCCGGTCAGGCGCCTGCCGTGTCGGTCGGCGACCAGTCGATCCCGGTCTACGAACTTTCGCGCGACTTCGTCGTCGGGACGCGCGGCGCGTCGGCGGGGCTGCTCGCGTACATCGCGGTGCCGGTGAGCGCCTCCGACGGGCAGACGGCGACGCTGTGGACCGTCCGGGGCGGCGACGGCCGCTGGCAGGTGGGCAACATCGCCTCGGGCGATCGGGAGTACAAGCTCTCCCAAGCCCTGCCCGCCGGGGCGATGCTGCTGCACGAGCCACAGGTCGACGCCTGGTACGCCGTCAAGGACGGCCTGGTGACGCCGCTCGACGTGGGGGCGAGCGGACTCAAGGCCGGGCAAGCCGTGCCGCTGGCGCGCTACCAGAAGACGGTCGGCGGTCGCTACGGCGACAAGCTCGCCGGATCGCCATACGACCGGAAAGGGACCGCGGGTGGTTTCGCCGCTGAAGTGATGCCGCGCGGTGACGGCGCTCCCGCCCCGGAGACCCAGGAAGCAGGCTGGATCCCGCTGCTGGCGCTCTGCGGTGGCCTGCTGGTGATCGGTGTTGTCGGTTTCGTGCTGCACGCGAGACGACAGCCCGCCTAGAACGAGCCGGCAGGCCTGGCGGTGTCGAAGCACCCGCCGGGCCTGCCGGTCGACCACCGTAAGGTTCTCGGCGTGGGCCGACTCGTGGTGATCGAAGGACTGGACGGTGCGGGCAAGCGCACCCTGACCAAGGGACTGACCGACGCCCTGCACCAGGCGGGGGCGAGCGTCGCCTCGCTGGCGTTCCCGCGCTACGGCAAGAGCGTCCACGCCGACCTGGTGCGTGAAGCCCTGCATCGCGGCCACGGCGACCTCGCGGATTCCGTCTACGGCATGGCGCTCCTCTACGCGCTGGACCGCAGCGGAGCCGCCGACGAGATCCGCACCCTCCAAGCCACCCACGACGTCCTCCTGCTGGACCGCTACGTCGCGTCAAACGCCGCATACGCGGCCGCCCGCCTAAGCCAGGACGCCACCGGCGAAGTCGTAAAATGGGTCTGGCAACTCGAGATCGACCGCTTCGCCCTCCCCAAGCCCGACACGCACCTGCTCCTCCAAGTCTCCCCAGAGGTAGCCGCGGCCCGCGCCGAACGCCGAGCCCGCGCCGACGCATCCCGCCCCCGCGACGCATTCGAGTCCGACGACGCCCTCCAAAACCGCTGCGCCCAGGTCTACAAAGACCTGGCAGCCCAATCCTGGCTATCCCCCTGGCACGTAATAAACGGCCCAGCCCAAACCAACCCAGACACCCTCGCCAAAACCCTTCTAACCTAGCCACCCAAACCAAACCAAACCCCAAAACCCACCACAAAACCCAACCCCCGCTGTTTGCCGGGACCACAGGGTCTCCGCGAGCTCTGCGAGTGGAGACTTCACCGCCGCGCGCCCTCTTTCGCGGCCGCCAGGCCGCCCCAACTCGCGACGGCGGGTCGCCCCTGTTAAAGACAAACCCGCACTTACGCTGGGAGTCGGGGCGACCTGGCGGCGCGAGTTGGTGAGCGCGCTGGCCAAAAAACACAGGCTTCTAACCGCACCTCATGACTCAGCCACCAGACCACTCACCCAGGCATGAAACTCCCCAATATGGTGCTCCGACGGCATGAGAACCCCACCATCCACATAAGCACGTGAAGACATCCCGGGCTGACAACGTTCACAGGCGTCAAAATCCTGCTCGTTGACCCGGTGAAAGAGCTCCACCGACTTCGACACATCGCGTCCCGAAGCGACCACCTCGGGGGAGTAGAGCCAGTCGCACTCCACAACTGTCCGGTCGACCGCCAGCGGGTACATGCGGTGGAAGATCACGTGGTCCGGCACCAGGTTGACGAACACCTGCGGCCGGATGGTGATCGCGTAGTACCGCCTGTCCTGCTCCGCCGCGACGCCGTCGAGCCGTTCGAAGCCGGAGCCGCCGTCGATGGTGAATCCGTCGACGCTCTCGCCGAACTCGGCGCCGTGCCCGACGTAGTACTGGGCGGCGTACCCGTCGGCGAACTCCGGCAGGACCTCGGTCAGCTCCGGGTGGATCGTCGCGCAGTGGTAGCACTCCATGAAGTTCTCGACGATGAGCTTCCAGTTGGCCTTGACGTCGTAGGTGATGCGGCGTCCGACGGACAGTTCCTCGGTGCGGTACCGCTCGATCGAGGCGAGGTCGCCGAGCCGCTCGATCACCGCGCCCCGCACGTCCTGTTCGAACGACGGCGGCGACGCGGCGAGGCAAACCCAGGCGTAGCCGAGCCATTCACGCAGGTGAACGGTGTGCAGGCCGTATTCGGTGCGGTCGATGTCGGGCATGCTCGCCAGGTTCGGCGCGGCGATCAGCTTGCCGTCGAGCCCGTACGTCCACGCGTGGTACGGGCATTGGAACGACCGTTTCACCGAGCCGGATTCCTGCGTGCACAGCGTTGCGCCCCGATGGCGGCAGATGTTGAGGAACGCCCGCAGCGAGCCGTCGCGGGCACGGCTGACGAGTACGCTCTCGCGTCCGATTTGGACAGTGCGGAAGTCGCCCGCCACCGGAAGATCGGCGCTGCGCACCGCGCAGAACCACAGCTGCTCGAAGATCTTTTCCTGCTCGGCGGCGAAGACGGCGGGATCGGTGTAGTACCGCCCGGCCAGGGTGGGCAGCAGACTCGGGGGCAGCGAGGTCTGGGGCTGGGTCCGCGTCAAAGTGGAGCTCCTGTCAAACGGGCCGGGTCGAACAGGGAGATCGGGTGTGCGGTGGCGCCGTCGACGACCAGGTCGGCGAGGATCTCGCCGACCACCGGCACGAACTTGAAGCCGTGCCCCGAAAAGCCGCAGGCGATGACCACCCGTTCGTGGGCCGGGTGACGGGAGATGACGAAGTGCTCGTCGGCGGTGGTGGTGTACATGCACGTCGCCCCGCGCAGGAACCCGCCCGGCAGCGACGGCATGCGCTCGCGCACGAACCCGGCCATCTCCTCGACCTCTTCCGGGTGCACGGTCCGGTCGATGGTCTCGGGGGTGGTCGGCTTCCCGCCGCGGAAGAACGCGACCTTCACGCCGTCCTCCGGCCCGTTGTGCGCGGGGAAACCGTAGAACTGACGGCCATCCGCGTTCTCCCAGATGTACACCGGATGCCGGTCCGGCCCGAACGGCTCCGTCCCGCCCTCGGGCGCGAACCAGTACTGAACCTGCCGCTCGACCGTGAACTCGATGCCGAGTTCCGTCAGCAGCGCGGGCGCCCACGCGCCGGGACAGACCACCAGCTGCCCGGCGGTGTACATGTCGGCCGAGGTCATCACGCGGACGCCGTCGGCGGTGGACGTCCACGCGACGACCTTCTCCTCGTGGTGCAGCTCGGCCCCGGCGCGCGCCGCGAGCCGCAGGTGCGCGCCGACACTCGCCTCGGGCACGACCAGCCCGGCGCCGCCCTCGTACAGCGCGATCTCGTCGTCCGCCGGACGCATCGTCGGGAACCGCCGCCGGATCTCCGGCGCGTCGAGCAGCTCGTGCTCCAGCCCCCACTGCTGGGCGCTCAGCAGGCTTCCCGCGACGGTCCGCGAGTCCGGCTTGCCGAGCATGACCCCACCGCACCGGGTGAAGATCGGCAGCCCGGAGTCCCGCTCGATGCCGTCCCACAGCTCGTGCGCGCGCAGCAGCAGCGGCACGTACGCGGGGTCCTCGAAGTACGCCTGACGGGTGATCCGCGAGCCGCCGTGGCTGGAGCCCTGGTTGTGCACCGGCGCGAACTGGTCGATGCCGAGCACCCGCTGCCCGCGTTGCGCGAGCCGGTACGCGGCGGCGCTGCCCATGCCGCCGAGGCCGATGACGATCGTGTCGTAGTGGGTCACAACGCGCTCCTGATCCGGCTCATCCCGGGGTCGAACAACGGTTCGGCGGCCACGACCGCCGGGATCCGCTCGCCGAAGTACTCGATCTCGACCGGCTGTCCCGGGTCGGTGTATTCCACCGGGAGCCAGGCGTAGGCGATGTTCTTGCCGACGGTGTAGCCGTACGCCGCGCTGGTGACGTACCCGGCCGGGTGACCTCCGGCGTGTACCGGCTCCTTGCCGAGGACGACCGCGTACGGGTCGTCGACGGTCAGGCAGACCAGCTTGCGGGTCACCGTTTCGGGGGAACGCCCGGCCAGCGCGTCACGACCGATGAAGTACCCCTTGTCCATCCGCACCGCGAAACCCAGCCCCGCCTCGTACGGATCGTGCTCCGCGGTGACGTCGGTCCCCCACGAGCGGTACCCCTTCTCCAGCCGCATGCTGGCGAAGGCGTCCCGCCCGGCGGCGATCACCCCGTGGGATTGCCCGGCCTCCCACAGTGTGTCCCAGAGTCGCGCGCCCAGATCCGCGGTGGTGTAGAGCTCCCAGCCGAGTTCGCCCACATAGGACAGTCGCATCGCGGTCACCGGCACGGTGCCGAGGTAGGCGTTCCTGGTCTTGAAGTAGCCCATCGCCTGGTGTGAGAAGTCCGTTGTGGACAGTGGTTGCAGCAGTGCGCGGGCGGCGGGTCCCCACAGCCCGACGCAGCAGGTGCCGGGCGTGGTCTCGTGGATCTGGACGGTTCCGTCGCCGGGCAGGTGACGGCGTAGCCAGTCGATGTCGAGATTGCCGTTCACGCCGACCTGGAACCGGTCGGCCGTGAGCCTGGCGACGGTCAGATCGCTACGCACGCCGCCGTTTTCGTCCAGCAGCAGGGTGTAGGTGACCGCGCCGGGCTTCTTGTCCAGCTGGTTGGTGGTCATCGTCTGGAGGAACGGCAGCGCGCCGGGGCCGGTGACCTCGATCCGCTTGAGTGAGGTCATGTCGAACATCGCCACGCGCTTGCGGGCGACCAGTGCCTCCGCGCCGCCGATCGGCGACCAGTGGCGAGACGCCCAGTCGTTGCGCTCCGGGATGAGCTCGACCTCCGGCAGGTTCGCGTTGGCCTCGTACCAGTGCGGCCGCTCCCAGCCATTGCCCTCGAGGAAGCAGGCGCCCAGCTCCGACTGCCGGGTGTAGAACGGGCTCGTGCGCAGCGGCCGGGGTTCTTCCATGGGCTGCAACGGATGCAGGATGTCGTAGACCTCGGTGAAGGCTTGACAGCTGCGCGCCAGCACGTAGTCGGGGGCGAGCTGCACGGTCTCGAACCGGGCGAGGTCGCAGCTGTGCAGGTCCAGCTTCGGCTGCCCGTCGACCAGCCACTCGGCCATCGCCCGCGCGACGCCAGCCGAATGGGTGATCCAGACGGCTTCGGCGACCCAGAACCCGTCGAGGCCGGGATGCTCGCCGAGCAGCGGCATCCCGTCGGAGGTGAACGAGAACAGGCCGTTGACGCCCTCCTCGACCTTCGACTCGCCGAGCCGCGGCAGCAGGTCCACCGCCGCGGCCCAGGACGGGTCGAAGTCCTCCGGGGTGAACGCCAGCTCGGACGGCATGCCCTCGGAGCCGCGCGGGTCGGCGATGGCGGCGGCGTCCACGGGCATCGGCCGGTGCCCGTAGGCGCCGATGCCGAGCCGGTCGACGTGCTCGCGGAAGTACAGGTCGGCGTCCTGGTGACGCAGGATCGGCAGGCTCGCCTCGGTCAGTTCGTCATTGCGCCCGGCGAGCCAGGGCAGCGGCGTGGTCTTGGCGTACTGGTGCGCCATCGGCACCAGCGGCACGGTGAGGTCGACGAGCTCGCCGAGCAGCGGGCCCCACATCCCGGCGCACGAGATGACGATGTCCGCGCGGAACTGCTCCGTTTCGGTGGTGACGCCGGTGACCCGGCCCCCTGTTCGCTCGATCGAGGTCACCTTCTGGTGCGAGAGGAACTTCGCACCGCGATCGATCGCCCGCCTGGCCTGCGCCTCGGCCGCACGCAGCGGCTTGGCCAGCCCGTCGCCGGGGATGTGAAACCCGCCGAGCACCTTCGCCGCGTCGAGCAGCGGATGCAGGTCAGCGCACTCTTCCGGCTCGCGCAGGTAGCTCTGGACACCCGACGCCGTCGCCCAGCCGTGGCGGCGCTTGAGGTCCTCCCAGCGCTCCGGCGTGGTAGCGACCTCGAGGCCGCCGACGGGGTTGAAGCACCACTTCCCGTCGACGGTCAGCGAGCGGTACTTCGAGACGGTGTACTTCGCGAACTCCGTCATCGTCCGGCACCCGGTGGTCTGGAAGACCAGGCCGGGTGCGTGCGAACTGGAGCCGCCGGTCCGGAACAGCTCACCCTGTTCGAGCACGGTGAGCTCGGTCCAGCCGCGTTCGGTGAGCTCGTCGGCCAGCGCGCAGCCGACGATGCCGGCGCCGATGACGACCACTCGCGGTCGGGGCATCGAGGTACCTCCTGCCTGCCCGCTTCGTCCACAGTGGACCCGCTCGGGCTCGGGGTGACAGGCATGCTGGGGGACCCGCGCGGGTGGCGCGGGGTGTTGCGTATGGGGGAAGTTGTTCCGTCCTCAGCAACAAGGTGCGGGATCCGCGGCGCGCTGTCAAGAGACCGGAAGGAGCGGGTTTTCCAGGGTCCCCGATGAGATGAACGGACCGTTACTGGCGTATTTCGCCGGTAACGGTCCGTTCATGGCGTGCGATGCGATACCGGGGGAGTGGCTACTGGGCGAAGTAACCGAGCTGGGTGGAGAGCTCTTCGGCCGCTTCGGTCATCGGCCGGACGATCTGCCTGACGCGCTGCTTCGACAGCCGATAGGAGGGCCCCGACGCGCTCATCGCGGCGACGACTTCGCCACCCGGGCCGTGCACCGGCACGGCGACCGCGTGCATGCCGAGTTCCAGCTCCTCGAAGCACGCGGCGTAACCGTCTTCGATCACTCGATCGAGTTCGGTCGTGAGCTCGTCGAGGTCGACGGTGGTGCGTGGGGTGTATTGCTCCAGTTTGCGGCGGAGCAAGCGTTTGCGCTCGACGTCGGCCATGTACGCGAGCAGGATTTTCCCGCTGGAGGTCGCGTGCAGCGGGGTCCGCTGGCCGGTCCAGTTCTGCGTGGTGATCGCGGCCGCGCCGCGGGCCTGGCTGATGTTGATCGCGACGCCGTTGTCCGCGATGGCGATGTTCACCGTCTCGCCCAGCGATTCGGCCAGCGCCTGGCAGCTCTGCCTGCCGAGCTTCGCCAGGTCCATCCGGCCGGCGGCGGCGCCCGCCAGGCGGACGATCCCGAAGCCGATCGCGTACTTCCCCCGTTCGCCGAGCTGCTCGACCATGCCGCGTGCTTCCAGGACGCTCAGTAACCGGGAGGCGGTCGATTTGTGCACGCCGAGCTCGACGGCGATCTCCGTGATGCCGCTTTCGCCGTTGCGCGCGAGCAGCTCGAGCACGCTGATCGCCCGATCGACGGATTGCACCTGACTGGGCGTTGCGTTCCCTGCCTCGTGGTTCCGCATAGCGCAACACTAACCGGTTCGCGCGGTTCTGTTCGGCTGAGTGGGCGAACCCCTTGACGAGCGGGGGGTCCGGGCGGGAGTGTTGCGCACAGCACGCCATGTCTCGCAATGCGCAACATTCACGTGGTGCGCATTCAAGATGTACACGTGCAACACGTCAGTAACTTTTCCCCGGAGGCCCTGATGATCCGAGCCTGCGACGCCGCCGCACTGGCTGACGGCGAAGCGATCCGCCTACTCGCGCACGTGCCGATTTCGGTGTTCCACACCGACGGTGAGTACTTCGCGATCGACGACACGTGCAGCCACCAGGACGCCTCCCTCGCCGACGGCTGGGTCGAGGGCTGTTTCGTGGAGTGCCCGCTGCACGCCGCGCTGTTCGACCTGCGCACCGGCCTGCCCAGCTGCCTGCCCGCGAAGAACGGCCTCCGCACGTACCCCGTCGTCCTCGACGGCGGGGTGATCTACGTCGACACCGGCGTCGAGCAGGAAGACGTCGCGTGAAGACGGTCGCCGTCGTCGGGACCTCGCTGGCCGGGCTGCGCGCCGCGCAGGAGCTGCGGTCCCAGGGGTTCGACGGCGAGCTGGTGCTGATCGGCGCCGAGGCGCACCGCCCGTACGACCGGCCGCCGCTGTCGAAGGAATTCTTGCTGGGCAAGGTTTCCGCCGCCGATCTCGCGCTCGCCGACGCCGAGGACCTCGACGCGCTGCAGGCCACCTGGCTGCTGGGCGCACCGGCGATCTCGCTGTCGAACGGGCTGATCATCCTCGCCAACGGCCGCCAGGTGGTCGCCGACGGAGTGGTGATCGCGACCGGCGGAACACCGAAAACCCTTGCGGGCTCGGCAGAACTAACAGGTGTGCACACTCTGCGCACGCTCGACGACGCGGTGGCACTACGCACCGCGCTGTCCGCCGGGCCGTCGTCGGTGGTCGTCATCGGCGCCGGCTTCATCGGCGCCGAGGTCGCGTCCAGCTGCCGCTTGCTCGGCCACGACGTCACCGTCGTCGAGGCGCTGCCCGTGCCGCTCGCGGGCGTCCTCGGTGAACAACTCGGCGCGGTGTGCGCGGAACTGCACGCCGACAACGGCGTCCCGGTACGCACCGGAACCGGGGTAGCCGGGCTCGTGGGCACCGATCGGGTGACCGGCGTCCGGCTGACCGACGGCACGGAACTGCCCGCGGACCTGGTCGTCGCCGGGATCGGCGTCCGCCCGGTCACCGAATGGCTGACCGGCTCCGGGCTCGCCGTGGACGACGGGGTGCTCGTCGACTCCGGCTGCGTGACGGCCGACCCGCGCGTGGTCGCCATCGGCGACGTGGCCCGGTACTGGTCGCGACCGCGCGGCAGGCGGGTCCGCAGCGAACACTGGACGGCCGCGACCGAGCAGCCCGCGATCGCGGTCCGGAACCTGCTGGCCGGTTCGACCGTGGCGCACTACGAGCGGCCGGGGTACTTCTGGTCGGACCAGTACGGGTGCCGGATCCAGTTCGCCGGGACCGTCACGCCGCAGGTCCGGATCGTCGAGGGGGAGCTGGCCGAGCGGAAGTTCGTCGCTGCCTATGTGGACGGGGATGCTGTGGTCGGGGTGCTCGCGCTTGACAGCGCTCGTGGATTCGGGAAGTTGCGCCGGGGGCTCTGACTGTCTCTGAAGGCCACCATGAGGGACCTAGACGCCCCAAAAGTTCCCTTCGCGACCACGGCCGCTCACGCCGCCGGTCCGTCGGGATTCGGGCGTGGGGGACGTGCCCTGAAGGCCACCTTCACAGCGTAAAACGCTGTGAAGGTGGCCTTCAGGGACTTGGTGGTTGGGTCCTGAGGTGCGGTTAGAAGCCTGTGTTTATTGGCCAGCGCGCTCACCAACTCGCGCCGCCAGGTCGCCCCTGACCATGTA
>NZ_JAYMZS010000164.1:0-15661 GCF_035828755.1 Amycolatopsis sp. H20-H5
TCACGTCATCGACCAGGGCCTCCGTGCGTCTGCCTGGCGACGCGGACACCAGGCAGACGCACGAAGAAGCCACTTCAGACGACGCCTCCGCCTCCAGATGCTAGAGATCTAGCCCTGTAGTACTAGGCCCTGAGTGTCATGAAAGGGTCTTTCAGGGCAAAAATTGCCCTGAAAGACCCTTTCATGACACACGTGGGAAGCGAGGGCCCGGTTACTCGGCGTGCACGATGACGCCGCGCAGGTTCTTGCCGTCGCGCAGGTCCTGGTAGCCCTCGTTCACCTGCTCGAGGGTGTACTTCGTGGTGACCAGCTCGTCGAGTTTCAGCTGGCCCGCGTCGTAGAGGCGCAGCAGCCGGACGATGTCGTACTGCGGGTTCGCCGAGCCGAACAGCGTGCCCTTGATCGTCTTGCCGAACAGCGTCAGGATGCCGCCGGAGACGTGCACGGTGAGCTTGTCCAGCGCGGCCAGCCCGGTGACCACCACCGTGCCGCCCTTGCCGACGGCGTTGAACGCGTGGGTCACCACCTCTTCGTCGACCACGCCGACGGTCACCAGCGCCTGGTCGGCCAGCTGGCCCCAGGTCAGCTCGTCGATCTTCGCGTGGGCCTCCTCGGCGGTGGCGAACGCGTGCGTCGCGCCGAACTTCAGCGCCGCTTCGCGCTTGAACTCCAGCGGGTCGACCGCGACCACGTACTTCGCGCCGGCGTGCGCGGCGCCCTGGATCGCGTTGACGCCGATGCCGCCGATTCCGTAGACGACCGCGGTGTCGCCCGCCATCACCCCGCCGGCGTACACCGCGCTGCCCCAGCCGGTGGGCACCCCGCAGCCGACCAGCACCGCGGTCTCCAGCGGCAGCCAGTCGTCGACCTTGACCACCGAGTGCTGCGAGATCGTGGACCGCTCGGCGAACGTGCCGAGCATGCACATCGCGCCGATGTCCTGGCCGCCGCCGCTGAACCGGAACGAGCCGTCGGGCATATGGCCCTCGAGGATGGTCGCGCCCATGTCACAGAGGCTCTGGCGGCCCGTGGAGCAGTAGCGGCAGGTGCCGCAGTTAGGGATGAAGCTGCACACCACGTGGTCGCCCGGCTTGACCTTGGTGACGCCGGGGCCGACGTCCTCGATGATCCCGGCGCCCTCGTGGCCGCCCACGATCGGGAACCGCGGGGTGAGGTCGCCGTCGGTGAGGTGGAGGTCGGAATGGCACAGCCCGGCGGCCGTGTACTTGATGAGGACCTCGCCGGGCCCAGGGCCCTTGAGGTCGAGCTCCATGATCTCGAACGGTTTCCCCGCGTCGAACAGCACCGCTGCCTTCGTCTTCACCGGTCAACAACTCCTCTTCGTGCGACTTTGCACCGTCGGATCGATTGTCGGGCGCGCATCCGACGGCCAACTGTGCAAAAGCTGGACACTCACGCCTTGATGCGCAGCACCCGCAGCCGGTTGTAGAGGGTCGACCGGCTGATGCCGAGCTGCCTCGCGGCGTGCACCTTGTTGCCGCCCGCCACGCGCAGCGCGGCCGTGATGGCGTCGTGCTCGGCCTGTTCGAGCGTGGTCAGCCGATGTCCCGCCGCGGGCACCGGGCAGTCCGGCTCGAGGTCGCGGGCGGTGATGTCGCCCGCCGAGCGCCCCTCCAGCGCTTGGCGCAGCACCGAGGCCAGCTCACGCAGGTTGCCCGGCCACTGCTGTGCGGCGAGGAGTTCGAGCGCGCCCGCGGTCAGCCGGACAGAGCGGGCGGGCGCCAGCCCGGCCAGCACGGTCCTGGCGAGCTCCGGAACGTCCTCGCGGCGCTCCCGCAGCGGTGGCAGCTCGACCCGGCGGTGCATCCGCGCGGCCAGCGCCGCGTGCTCCCCGCGCAGCAGGGCGGACGGGCCGCTGGTCAGCGAAAGCCAGGCCGGTGAGGCGTCGAGCAGCCGGGAAACGCGGGCGGCGAGCACCGGCGGCAGCAGGTGGACGTCCTCGACCACGACCAGTCCGCGGTATCCGGCGGCGAGCTCGTCCAGCCGGGCACACCAGGCGCTTTCACCCAACTGGGGGACGTCAGAAGCGGCCAGTTCGACGATCGGCTCCGCGCCGCCGAGCAGCCGGATCGCCGCCGTTCGCCCGGTGCCGGGCTCGCCGGACACGAGCACCCGCCGCCGGGACGGGCCGCTGCGTGCCAGCCTGTCCGCGAGACCGCTCGGGAGCACGCCGTGCGGGGTCCGCCGTCGTGGCACCGGCGGCTGGTCCGGGCGCACGGGCGCGATCTCGAACAGCATCCCGGCGTTGACCGACACCGCCTCCACCCGGACCTCCACCGAGGTGCCCGAGGTGAGCCGGAGGTGCCGGACCCCGCGCCGCGTGCGGCCGAACTCGCGCAGCAGCGCGTGGTCGTTCGCGTCGACCAGCTCCATCGCGGCGCTGTTCGCCAGCACCACGTCGTCGCCGAGCGCCAGCACCGCGGACGTGCGGTGCTGGGCGGACTGGAAGGCGGCGAGCAGCCGCTGTTCGGCCTGGTTGGAGCCGTCGAGCAGGCGTTGCTCGATGTCCGCGACGGCGTGCAGCAGGAACGGCACGAACAGCGGGTTGGCGTCCCCGGCCGGTCCGGTGATGTCGAGGACCCCGGCCAGCCGCCTGGTCGCCGGGTGCACGATCGGGTGGCCGTAGCAGGCGAAATGCTTGAACACGTCGAGGAAGTGTTCCTCGCCGCGGACCGCCACCCCGTGGCGTACCTCGAACGGGGTGGCCAGCGCGTTCGTCCCGGTGGTCTCCTCCAGGAACTGGCAGCCGGGGACCGCGCTGATCTCGTCCAATGCCAGCTCGACGGCGTGCTCGGCGAAGCGGCGGGCGACGATCCGGCAGTCGCGGTCGGCCAGCACCACGCAGAAACTCGTGTCCGCGAGGTGCCCGGCCATCTCG
Organism: Amycolatopsis sp. H20-H5; assembly: GCF_035828755.1. Classification (NCBI taxonomy): domain Bacteria; kingdom Bacillati; phylum Actinomycetota; class Actinomycetes; order Pseudonocardiales; family Pseudonocardiaceae; genus Amycolatopsis; species Amycolatopsis sp. H20-H5. The sequence goes on from NZ_JAYMZS010000164.1 coordinate 2,900, forward strand.
TCGAGCACTGGCCCCGCCGCGCGCAGCAACCGGCTGCGGCGGTCGACCTCGTGCACCGCCAGCCGGTCGATCGGGGTGGCCGGCTCGAGCCCGCTGAGCGCGGAACGTCGCCAGGACAGTGCGATCTCCGTCCTGGGATGCTCCTCGCTGAGCCGCTCCACAGCTAGCCATCGTCACACGAAAACGGCGTGGCCTGAAGGGTCCGTCCGGGTCAAAGGTCCAGCGTGACGGCGTTTCGCTCGACGCACACCCGGACCGGCTCGCCGGTCGCCGATGGCAGCTCGCAGGTGCCGCAGAAGCCCTGGCGGCACGAGTAGGCGATGCCGGGGACGTTCTCCCGCAGGACGTCGAGGGCCGACCGGTCGGCCGGGATGTCCAGGGTGCGCCCGCTGCGCCCCAGCCGGACCTGGAACGGCTTGCCGCCCACGATCGGCGGCGTCGAGAAGCGCTCGTAGAACACCGCGCGCCGCCCGCCGAGCGCCGCGTCCACGCGGACGCTGGTGAGCATCGGGATGGGCCCGCAGCAGTACAGGGACGCGCTCTCGGGGCTGCCTTCGAGCAGCTCCGCGCCGGACGCCGGGATACCGTATTCAGTATCCGGCCGGATCCAGACGCGGCCGGGGTCCAGGTCCGCGAGCTCGTCGAGGAACGGCATCGACGCACGATCGCGGCCGGTGTAGACCAGCCGCCAGCCGACACCGCGAGCGGCGGCCCGGCGCACCATCGGCAGGATCGGCGTGATCCCGATACCGCCCGCGACGAAGAGGTAGTTTTCCGCCGCCACGAAGGGAAAAGCGTTGCGCGGCCCGCGCACGGTCACCCGTGTTCCCGGCTCCAGCGCGTGCACCCGCGCCGAAGCCGCGCCGATCCGCCGGACGGCGACGCGGTAGTACGAGCGGTCGTCCGGGTCGCCGCACAGCGAGTACTGGCGGACGAGCCCGCACGGCAGCACGAGGTCGAGGTGCGCCCCGGGACGCCAGCGCGGCAGCGGACCGCCATCCGGCCTGACCAGCCGCAGGCTGCGGACGCCTTCCGCCTCCGGCGTGGCCGCGGCCAGCGCCAGCGGCAGGTCTCTGTCCACTTCGGACACCGGCGGCCGCCGCCTGCCACTGACCTCGCTCAGCCTGCGGTACACCGCGACCACCCCGGTCAGCGCCGACAGCAGGCGGTCCGGCCGGTCGGTCCCGTTGAGCCGCAGCGGGCGTTCGGCGGCCACGGTCACGTCGGCTCGTCGGCCGCCCTGGCGGCGGGCGAGCTCGCCAGGTAGGCGACGGCCTGGTCGGTGTTGCCCGTTTCGGCCGGGTGGTAGGTCTTGCGGAAGTACGGCCGGATCTCGTGGCCCAGCTGCTTCCCGGTGGGCAGCAGGCCGAGCTTCGCCGCCCGGCGGTACGCGCGCAAGCTCGCCCGGCCGGGGCGCGTCGGGTCGTTGCGCATCAGGAACCGGGTCCCGCGAAGGAAAACCCACGCGAGCACCGGCGTCACCACGGCCATGCTGCGCACGCGCCGGTTGTACCGGCCGTCGAGGTGCATGAACAGGTCGAACGCCACCGAGCGGTGTTCGACTTCCTCGGCGCCGTGCCAGCGCAGCAGGTCCAGCATCGTCGGATCCGAGTTCGCGCGGTCCAGCGCCTCGGCGTCGAGGACCCACTGGCCGAGGAACGCCGTGTAGTGCTCGATCGCCGCGATCACCGCGAGCCGCTCGATCAGCCACTCCTCGCGCGCCTTGGCGGACAGGCCTGCCCGGTCGCCGAGCAGCCGCCGGAACAGCCATTCCATCTGCGCGAGGAACGGCCGGATGTGCAGCCCCGCGGCCTCGAGGTGTGCGCCCGCGCCGTCGTGCGCCTCGGCGTGCATGGCCTCCTGGCCGATGAACCCGAGCACGTCTTCCTTGAGCCGCTCGTCGCGGATCAGCGGCACGGCCTGCTTGAACACCTCGACGAACCAGCGCTCGCCCTCCGGCAGCGCCAGGTGCAGCACGTTGATCGTGTGCGTGGCCTGCGGTTCGGCGGGCACCCAGTGCATCGGCAGCGCGGACCAGTCGAACCGGACGTCACGCGCGTGCAGGACGAGCTGCTCGTTCTCCTCCGGCTGGACGCTCATCGAGACCGCCCGCTGAGCTCGTAGTCGCTCGGGTCGACCTTGCGGGTCTCGAGCCAGTAGCGCCAGGTGAAGCCGGGCCAGATCGTCCGGTTGACGCCCTTCGCGTCGAGGTACCAGCTCTTGCAGCCGCCCTGGGTCCACACGCCCTTGACCAGCTTGTCCTGGATCTCGGCCTGGAACTTGTCCTGCACGTCCTGGCGGACGTCGAGCGCGGCGGCGTCGTGCGAGTCGGTGAGTTTGATCGCGTCGACCACGTACTTGGACTGCGACTCGATCATGAACACGACCGAGTTGTGGCCCAGTGCGGTGTTCGGGCCGAGCAGGAAGAACAGGTTGGGGAAGCCGGAAACCGTGATGCCCTTGTGCGTCCGCATGCCCTCGGCCGCCCACTCCTTGGCGAGGCTGCGGCCGTCGACGCCGGTGATGTCGAGGTATTCCAGCGCGTCGGTGACGTGGAAGCCGGTGCCGTAGATGATCGCGTCGGCCTCGTGCTCGACGCCGTCGGCGTCCACCACGCTGTGCGCCTTGACCTCCCGGACGCCCGCGGTGACGATGTCCACAGTGGACCGGTTCAGCGCGGGGTAGTAGTCGTTCGAGATGAGCACGCGCTTGCAGCCCATGGTGTAGTCCGGGGTGACCTTGCGGCGCAGCGCGGCGTCCTTGACGCCCTTGGCGATGTGACGTTTCGCGATCGACTCGGCGGCCTTCATCAGCTTGGGGTGGCCGTTGAAGCCGATCGCGCGGACCTCGAGGAACCAGTACAGAGCGTTGCGGTAGAGCCGCTGGACGCCGGGGACGCGCTTGAACAGCGTCTGCGACCAGCGCGGCATCGCGTGGTCCGGTTTCGGCATGATCCACGGCGGCGTGCGCTGGAAGAGGGTGAGCTCGGCGACGTCCGGGGCGATCTTCGGGACGAACTGGATCGCGCTGGCGCCGGTGCCGACCACGGCGATCTTCTTGCCGCGCAGGTCGTATTCGTGGTTCCACTGCGCGGAGTGCCAGGACTGGCCCTTGAACTTCTCGATGCCGGGCAGCTTCGGGATCTGCGGGATGTGCAGGCCGCCGACGCCGGAGACGAGGAACTGCGCGACGTACTCCTGGCCCGCCTTGGTGGTCACCGCCCAGCGGCGGGCGGCACCGTCCCAGTGCGCGCCGGTGATCTCGGTGCCGAACTGGATCTTCGAGCGCAGCCGGTACTTGTCCGCGACGCCCTTGAGATAGGCGAAGATCTCCGGCTGCGGTGAGAACGACCGCGACCAGCCCGGGTTCTGTTCGTAGGAGAACGAGTACATGTGCGACTGCACGTCGCAGGCGCACCCGGGGTACGAGTTGTCCCGCCAGGTGCCGCCCACCTCGTCGGCCTTCTCCAGGATCACGTAATCCCGGATGCCTGCCTTTTCGAGCTGGATCGCCTGACCGAGGCCGGCGAAGCCGGTGCCCACGATGACGACCTTGACCTCGGACGTTTTTGCGGCCATTTCCGCGGCCTCCGCTGCACTGGGGAAGGGTACGCGAAAATATGTTACCTGAGGTAACAGTTACTTGCTAGTACGTTCCGCCGAGTTTTCGGTGATCCCAGGTCACGAGCTTGGTGGGGGTGAAGATCAGGCCGATCCGCTTAGGCGCCTGACCGGCGATGAAGGCCGCCAGTTCGTCCGTGGCGGGGTCTCCGGACTTCGCCCCCGCGTAACGCTGCATGAGCGTGATGCCCATCTGGGTGACCTCGGCGGTGTCGGTGATGAGCTGGACGTCCGTCTCCATGGAGACCCCGCGCAGCGTTTCGTAGGAATCGCCGTCCTCGATGAGCACGGTGGCCTCGGCGAGCCTGCGCAGGTTGGCGGCCTTCTGGGAGCTGCCGTAGGTCCAGGTCGCGACGCCGCCCGCGTGCGGGTAGTACCAGAGCGGCGCCACATGGGGTCGCCCGTTCGGGCTCATCGTGGCGACGTTGATGACCTTCTGTGCGGCGAAGAAGGTCTGTACGTCTTCGGGGGACATCCGGATCTGGTCGCGGCGGGACATCGGCACGCTCCTTGTTGTCGAGACGTCAATACTTGCCCGCCACGACCCGGATGTCGAGTCGGGAACGCCCGCTCGGGTTCGCAAGTCCCTGAAGGCCACCTTCACCGCGTAAAACGCCGTGAAGGTGGCCTTCAGGGACCACTGAATCGGGTCGAGGTCAGGGGCGCCGGGTGGCGGCGCGGCCGCCGTGCCCGGTGACCGAGGCCTCGAACGCGCCGCGCTGCTTGATGTCTTCGAGCGCGGCCTTGTCGGCGGCGGGCACGCGGCTGCGCGAGCCGATCTCGATGATCGGCGGCAGGAACGCGCGGATCAGCTTGAGCCCGCCGACCCAGCGCGGCACGTGGATCGTGCGGGCGCGCTTGAGGATCCCGGCTTCGAGGTTGTCCAGCGCGACGTTCAGCGGGTACGTCTTGCCGATCAGGCCCGGCATCGTCGCGCGGAGCTTGCCGAACACCGGGTGGGCGTCGGCGCTCTCGACCAGGTCGGTGCGGATCCAGGTCGGGTGGGCGACGCCGACCTTGACGCCCAGGTGGGCGACTTCGGTGCGGAGGCTGTTGGAGAACGCCTCGACCCCGGCCTTCGCGGCGGAGTAGTTCGCCATACCGGGCGCGTGTGTGATCGCGGCCAGCGAGGAGATCGCGAGCAGGTAGCCCTTGCGCTCGATGACGTGCGGCAGCGTCACCCGGAAGGTGCGCCAGACGCCGAGCAGGTCGACCTCGATGACCTTCTCGAACGCGGCCGGGTCGACCGAGCGGACGAACCCGGCGGTCGCGATGCCCGCGTTCGCGATCACGACGTCGATGCCGCCGAAGTACTCGACGACGCCAGCGGTGGCCTTCTCGAGGTCGGTCCAGCTGGTGACGTCGGCTTCCCAGGAGTGGGCGTTCGGGCCGATCCGGTCAGCCACCTTCTGCTGCTCTTCGGCTTCGAGGCCGACCAGGGCGACCTTGGCGCCGCGGGCGGCGAGCCGTTCCGCGAGACCCGCGCCGATGCCGCGGGCGGCGCCGGTGATGAGCACGACCTTGCCGTCGACCTTGGTGCTCTTGAGCAGCGAGAATGGATTGGCCACGATGCCTCCTCGGCGGTACTTTCGCCGACCGTACCTTACCTTACCCCGAGTAAGCTACCCATCGGTAGTCAGCGACTCGTCGACGAGTTGCGACGTCAGGCGGAGGCGTCGGAGAGCGCCGCGAGCTCGCCGGGGGTGAGCGAGAGGGAGACGGCGGCGAGGAGGTCCGGGAGCTGCTCGATGGAGCGGGCGCTGGCGATCGGGGCGGCGACGGTCGGCTGCGCGACGAGCCACGCGAGCGCCACCGACGCGACCGACACCTTGTGCGCGGCGGCGACCTAGTCGAGTGCCGCCAACACGCGCTCGCCGCGAACGTCCAGGTGAGCTAGCGCACCCTCACCGCGCGGGCTGTCGCCAGGCTCGCCCTTGGTGCGGTACTTCCCGGTCACGGCAGCGTCGACAGGCCCTCCCGCTCGATCAGCGGGGCCAGCTCCTTCTCGTCCTCACGTTTGACGAGGTTGTACTCGGGCTGGAGAGCGAGCCCTCACGGTCCGAGATGGCCAGCGCCTCGGCGAGGCGGGGCGCGGTGTAGTTCGACGCCGCGATGTAGCGGACCTTGCCTGAGCGGACCTTGCCTGCGCGGATCAGCGTGTCGAAGGCTTGCAGGGTCTCCTCGAGCGTTGTCTCGTCGTAGTCGATGTGGTCGGTCTGGAGCCGCTTGAGCGAGACCTCGGCCGCGGCCGCGATGTTCTTCGCCGACAGGCCGGGGCGCTTGTCGAAGCTGCCGACCTTGGTCGCGATCACGATGTCGTCCCGGTGGCCGCGCTTCTTCAGCCAGTTGCCGATGATCGTCTCGGACTCGCCGCTGACGTTGCCGGGCGCGAACGCCTAGTACGAGTCCGCGGTGTCGATGCGGTTCCCGCCCGCTGTCGCATAGGCGTCCAGGACCTCGAACGACTGCCGCTCGTCGGCGGTGAAGCCGAACACGTTGCCGCCGAGGTTGAGGCCGAATACGTCGAGGTCGCTGTTGCCGATTTCGCCATGACTCCAACCATCCCCGTTAGTCAGGGGTCCACTCTCTGAGATGCCGGGACGAAAATAACCCTCCGTGGTGTTGCAGCCGGACATGGGTATCGAACTGGGTAAGATCGGGATCTTCCGGGGTGCCGCACAGGTGGACCCGGCTTTCGCGGCCGACGTGGAGAAGCTGGGCTATGGGGCCGTGTGGCTCGGTGGTTCGCCGGACGGCGACCTCGAGATCGTCGATGAGCTGCTGGCCGCGACGGACACGCTGGTGATCGCCACCGGCATCGTGAATATCTGGAAGGACGACGCGCCGACCGCTTCCTGCTGGGAATCGGTGCCGGGCACCGCGAGTACGACCAGGGGTTCGTCAAGCCGTACGGCGCGCTCGTGGACTACCTCGACGGGCTCGACCGGGCCGGGGTGCCGGTCGCTGGCCGCGTGCTCGCCGCGCTCGGGCCGAAGGTCGTCAAGCTTTCGGGTGACCGCACCGCCGGGGCGCACCCGTACCTGATCACGCCGGAGCACACCCGCCAGGCACGCGAGATCCTCGGCGAGGGCCCGATCCTGGCGCCGGAGCACAAGGTCGTCTTCGAGGCCGACCCCGAGAAGGCCCGCGCGATCGGGCGCGAGACCGTCCAGTTCTACCTCGGGTTGTCGAACTACACCGCCAACCTGCGGAAGCTCGGGTTCACCGACGAGGACCTCTCCGGCGAGGGCAGCGACCGCCTCGTCGACGCCCTCGCGCTGCACGGCGACACCGACACGATCGCGGCGGGCCTGCGTGCCCACCTCGACGCCGGCGCCAGCCACGTCGTCGTCCAGGTCCTCGGCGACGACCCGTTCCCGGGCTACCGCGCCCTCGCGGACGCCCTGCGCTGACTGCCCCTGAAGGCCACCATGACAGCGTTAAACGCCGTCATGGTGGCCTTCAGGGACCTCTCAGGCGGTGACTTCGACGCTCGGGTAGAAGGCGACGTAGTCCTTGATGTTGGTCGCTTTTTCGTACGGTTCCGGGTAGTACCAGGCCGCGTTCTCGTTGTCCTGCCCGTCGACGTGCAGCGTGTAGTAGCTCGCGTCGCCCTTCCATCCGCAGTGGGTGGTGTGCTCGGTCGGGCGGAGGTACTGGATGTGCACGGAGTCCGGCGGGAAGTAGTGGTTCCCTTCGACGATCTCGGTCTTGTCGCTCTCGGCGATGATCACGCCGTTCCACTTCGCGATAGCCATGAAACCCAGTGTGCCAGCTGGGCTTGACCTCAACCCGGGTCGAGGGCCCAGGCTTGGGGGTACGGGGTCCAAGGGGTGGGATGACCAGGGACCGGTGACCTTGATCGGTACACCTCGTACGCTTTGGCCGAAGACCACTTGTCGCGAGGAGGACCAACGATGCCCATCGCCACCCCCGAGGTCTACGCGGAGATGCTCGACCGGGCGAAAGCGAACGAGTTCGCTTACCCGGCCATCAACGTGACCTCGTCGGAAACCCTGAACGCCGCGCTGCGCGGGTTCGCCGAGGCGGAGAGCGACGGGATCATCCAGTTCTCCACCGGCGGCGCCGAGTTCGCCTCGGGCCAGTCCGTCAAGGACATGGTCGTCGGCTCGCAGGCGCTCGCGGAGTTCGCGCAGGTCGTGGCCGCGAAGTACTCGATCAACGTCGCGCTGCACACCGACCACTGCCCCAAGGACAAGCTCGACGGCTTCGTCCGCCCGCTGCTGGAGATCTCGGCCGAGCGGGTCAAGAACGGCCAGAACCCGCTGTTCCAGTCCCACATGTGGGACGGCTCCGCGATCGACCTCGACGAGAACCTGACGATCGCCGCCGAGCTGCTCGAGAAGGCGGCAGCGGCGAAGATCATCCTCGAGGTCGAGATCGGCGTCGTCGGCGGTGAGGAAGACGGTGTCGCCCACGACATCAACGAGAAGCTGTACACCGCCGAGGGCGACTTCCTGAAGACGATCGACGCGCTGGGCTCCGGGGATCGGGGCCGCTACCTGCTGGCCGCGACCTTCGGCAACGTGCACGGCGTCTACAAGCCCGGCAACGTGAAGCTGCGCCCGGACGTCCTCAAGGGCGGCCAGGAGGCGGCCTCGAAGAAGCTCGGCCTGCCCGCCGGTTCGAAGCCGTTCGAGCTGGTCTTCCACGGCGGTTCCGGTTCGCTGCCCGAGGAGATCAAGGAGGCGGTGTCGTACGGCGTGGTCAAGATGAACGTCGACACCGACACGCAGTACGCCTTCACCCGGCCGATCGTGGACCACTTCTTCAAGAACTACGACGGCGTCCTGAAGATCGACGGCGAGGTCGGCAACAAGAAGGTCTACGACCCCCGCAGCTACCTCAAGGCGGGCGAGAAGGGCATGGCCGCCCGGATCGTCGAGGCCGCCCAGTCCCTCGGCTCGGCGGGCAACAAGCTCTCCTGATCAAAGTGTCATGAAAGGGTCTTTCAGGGCAATTTTTGCCCTGAAAGACCCTTTCATGACACTTGAGAGCCTCTACGAGGACGGGATCGACGGAGTCTCTTTCGCCGGAGCCTCGGCCGCTCCGGCGGTGACGTCCAGCGCCGCCCGGCGTCGAGCCGTGCGAGCGGCCACCGCCCGCGAAACCGGCGCGGCGGCCCACCAGAGCACGAAGACCCCCACCAGCGTCACCGCCGCTGTCCAGTACGCGACCGGCGGAGCGGACTCGGTGTGTGCGTCGCCGAGTACCCACAGCCGGAACTGGGACTGCACCCACAATGTCCCGTAGCCGAACGCCGTCACCAGCAGTGCGCCGATTCCGGCCGTCAGGGCGTGGTGTCCGCGGCCGATGCGGAACGCGAGGTCCACCGCGAGGCCGACGAACAGCAGGTAGAACGGCACCGTCGGGACCGGGAAGCCGCCCACCAGCAGCAGCGGCCACAGCACCAGGCGGTACGCGAGGTACGCGCCCGCCACGCTCGTGGCGGACCACTTGCCGCCGAGGGTGTGCCGGGCTACCGCGAGCAGCAGTGCCATCACCGCGATGCCCCAGACGGGGTACACCCACTGGGCGATCGGCATCGTGAAGTGGGTGACCGCGGCCTGGTCGACAGGGTGGCCGATCTGCTTCGCGGCGAAGTCCAGCAGCGTCGGCTCGGCCTCGGGCGTGCCGCGCTCCCAGGCGCGCAGGCCGAGGATGCCGTACTCCTGCTGGCCGTTCGGGAAGAACGTGTTCTCCAGGAAGAACGCCCACAGCGCGAGCAGCGTGCCGGTGCGCGTCTTGCCGGGCTTCGAGAGACGGAGCCAGCCGAGGATCACGCCCGCCTGCATCACCCCGGTGCCGAAGTAGAGCATCATGTGCGACGGGCTCCACGCGGTCAGGTCGAGGCCGTTGACCCGGTGGTTGATCACGTCCAGCGGCGCCGCGACCAGGAAGATCACCAGCCCGGCCTGCATCAGCCGTAGTGACGTCTTGTCGCAGCCGAGCCCGGTGTAGCTGTGGATCGCCACCAGCACGACGATGATCACCGTGCCGACCGTGTTGATCAGGTGCGGCGGGGCCAGGTCGTCACGCAGCCACCTGAAGTGCCACGACATGTCCCACGACGAGCCCAGCAGCTTGAACGCGAACGCGGCCAGCCACATGCCGTAGCAGAAACGCAGCACCCAATCCGGCGTCGGCTGCCCCGGGGCGCCGCGCTTCCAGTGGGTCTTGAAGAACAGCTGGGTCTTCGCGACCGGGCTGCGTGGGATCACGACCCCCATCGTGTCTCCTGCCTTTGTCATGCGCGTCATCATCCCCGGCGGACATCACGGTGAGGCGGCGGACCACGTGAAACGGGCCGAAGATCAGGGTTCACCCGTAGGGGTGGCCGACTTGCTTTCGTCCGGCGGGGACGGGCATCGTGTGCCGCCATGATGCCGAAACGTGTTGTCGCCGCGGTCGTGGTCGCCGCTCTCGTGCTCGCCGGTGGCGGCGCGCTGGTCAGTCTGTTCCTCTGACCACACCCGGCCTGATGTGACGCCCCGCGCGGCCCGCCGGGTGCGCTGGGCACAATGGCGGGCATGACCCACAACCTGCTCGGCCCCGAGCCGACGAAGCTGCCCGAGCACACCACCGCACAGGCCGCGCTCGACGCCGGAACCGATCCGGCCCTCGTCGCCGCCGGGCACCCGTACTACAGCGAGGCTTGGGCACAGCTGGCCGAGACGTCCTTCGACGCCGGTGAGACCATCGCCGCGTACGCCTACGCCCGCACCGGCTACCACCGCGGGCTCGACCAGCTGCGTCGCGCCGGTTGGAAGGGCTTCGGCCCGGTCCCGTGGTCGCACCGCCCGAACCAGGGCTTCCTGCGCGCGCTCGCCGTCCTCGGCAAGTCCGCGGGCAAGATCGGCGAGACCGAGGAGTTCGACCGCTGCCGCACCTTCCTCGCCGACTCCGATCCCGCGGCGTCCGAGGCGACCGGCCTGAAGTGACAAGTCCCTGAAGGCCACCATGAGGGACCTAGAGTCCCTCATGGTGGCCTTCAGAGGCTTCTAGAACCAGCCGCAGTTCGACGGCGCGGGAGCGCCGGAGAAGCGCGCGTCCAGCCAGGCGAACGCCTCCGGGTACGCGCGGACAGCGGCCAGGACGTGCGTCGGGACCAGGGTGGTGCTGAACTGCACCCGCACGCCCGCCGAGCACCAGGTTCGCGCGAGGGTGCGGTCCTGGGCGTACGGGACGATGTCGTCGAGCGCGCTGTGCACGATCAGCACCGGCGCGGTGGGCTTGAGTTTGCCGATCAGCTGCTCACCGACGCGCGATTTGTACGGCTCCTCGCCGAGGTACGCGGTCAGCGGGCGGCCGTCCTTGGTCAGCGACGCCGACTGCGTGAAGGCGTGCGCCGCGATCGCCTCGATCGTGCACTCGTTCTTGACCTTCTCGAACAGTGCCTTGCCCTTGTCGTTGAGCACGCTCGGGATGTCCAGTTCCGGGTACGCCGCGTTCAGGCTGACCAGCGAGAAACCGAGGAATCCGGCGGCGTAGTGCCCGTCGAGGTTCTTCGCGACCTCGGACAGGTCCGCCGGGACAGCGCCCGCGTAGGCGCCCTTCAGTTTCAGCTCCGGCGCGTAGGACGGCTGGAGCTCCGCCGCGGCCGCCGAAGCGCCGCCGCCCTGGGAGTACCCGGCGATGCCGACCGGACCGTTCGCGGGCAGGCCCGCCTCCGGCAGCCGCTGGGCCGCGCGGGCGGCGTCGAGCACGGCGTGCGCCTCGGCCGCCCGGTTGACGTAGGTGTGCACGCCCGGGGTGCCCAGGCCCTCGTAGTCGGTGACGACCACGCCGTAGCCGCGCAGCAGTAGCCCGGCGATGAACGGGCCTTCGTACTCGAAGCCGGCGGTCAGCGCTTTGGACGGCGCGCAGTCGTCGCCGACGCCCTGCGTCCCGACGGCGTAGCTGATGAGCGGGCGCTCACCCGAGCCGGTCCAGGCCGACTTCGGGGTGAGCACGGTGCCGGTGACCGCGATCGGCTGGTCGTGGGTGTCGGTGCTGCGATACATGATCCGCTGGACGTTCGCGTCCGCCTGGATCAGCTTGATCGGATCGAGGAAGAACTGGGACGGCTCGTGCCGGATGATGTCGCCGTTGGCGCCCGCGGGCAGCGGCGTCGGCGGGTCGTAGAAGGAAGGCGCGGCACCGGCCTGGGACGATCCGAACGTCAGCAGAGCCAGTGCGGTGACCGCGGTGACCGCCGCGGAAAGGCCGCGCCGGGAGAATGCACGCATGCTTGCTCCTCGTTGAGCAGGTAAGCCGAGGCGACACCTTTTTAGACAGTGGTGTCGGAAAAAGAATCACGTGAGGTGGCACACCATGTCAAGCCCCGCCCCCCGCGGCCGGCCGCGCAAGCTCCCGGTCGGCGAGCAGCGTGCGCGGGTGATCGACGCCGCGGCGCGGATGGTCGCGCAGCACGGCGCGCAGGCCGCGACGATCGAGCAGATCGCGCGTGAGGCCGGCGTCTCGCGCCAGGCCGTCTACGCGCAGTTCGGCGATCGCGGTGTCCTGTTCGCCCAGGTGGTGGCTGATATCGAGGAGCGAGCCTTCGCCGCCATCGGGGCGCCCGCGGTGGACCCCTCCCAGCCCGATCTGCGAGCGTGGGCGCGGGCCAACTACGCCAACATGTTCGCCTTCGTGGCCGACCACCCCGAGGCCTTCCCGGTGCTGCGCGAGGCGGAGCGCGCGGGGGATCCGGCGCTCACCCGGTTGAGGGAGCGGCTCGCGCACGTCTACACCGAGGCGAGCCGTCAGCGCTGGGCCGTGCACGGCGTCGAGCCGGGACGCGCCGACAAAGCGCTCGTCACCCTCTACTTCGCGATGACCGAGGCACTCGTGCAGATCACCTGGGAGGGTGAGCCGCCCGCCCCGGACGCGCTCATCGACCTGCTCACCGAGTTCACCGTGGGCGGGGTGGCGCGGTTGCAGTCCCAGGCCTCGGAGGTCATCGCCCGGCTGCGCTGACGAAGTCCCTGAAGGCCACCATGACAGCGTCTAAGTCCCTCATGGTGGCCTAATGGGGTTTGTTCGGGTCGGGTTCGTAGGCTTGGGCGTGGTGGCTGGTGGTGGGTGAGCACTCGTGTGGCCAGGGTTTTGTGAGACCTTCCTGAAGACCGTGCCCTCACCG
>NZ_JAYMZS010000165.1:0-15386 GCF_035828755.1 Amycolatopsis sp. H20-H5
CAACATCGCCACGCTGTACTCCGGCGGCTACATCGCCTCCGGCCCTGTCGGCACCTCGCGCCAGCCTTCGCCGCACCTGCCGGCTGGCCTTACGCTGCTCGGCTTCGAGGGCGCGGGCGAAGTGCAGACCCCGGTGACCGGCAAAGCGGCCGCGGACCTGCGGCTCGGCGACCGCGTCTGGCTCCGGCACGCCAAGGCTGGCGAACTCGCCGAGCGCTTCACCCACTACCACCTGGTGACCGGCGACCGCGTGGACCGAACCGCCCCCACCTACCGCGGCGAACACCAGGTTTTCGGCTGACCCGGCCTACCCACAGCCCCCACCCGTCCCTGGGGGGCGTCCCCGCTCCAGTCTACCGGCCCACCCGAGCGGAGAGCCCCGGCTGAGGCAGGTTGTCCACAGGTGTGCATTCGTGTGGACAACTTTTGTGGATAACTTGGCCGGGGTGGGGTCGAGGCAACGCTCGGGCTGAGAGCGAGTGGCGTTGGCCCAGGTCAGGGGCGGTGTCGGGCGCCGGGGCAGCGGGAAGTGGCCGCCCCGGCGGTGGTGGGTGGTGTCACTCGCCGAATTTGCTCGCCAAGTAGCCCTTGACCACGTACTTTGCCTCCGTCACGAGGTGCTCGTCGCCGCGGGGGTCGCGGCGGAACGCCAGTTTGAGGAGCGCGTCGGCGACCTCGTTGGCGATCGTGATGGCGAACCTGAGGTCCTCGATCGGGCGGTCGACCCGGGCGGCGAGGATGTCGGTCAGCGAGTCGACGATGACCGCGTTGTTGTCGCGCTGGTCGTCGAGCAGCTGGAGGTCCACGACGTCGCCGAAGTGGACCTTCGAGAAGCCGGGCACCTCGCGGTGCATGCGCAGGTAGAGGTCGAGGATCGAGTCGACGACCTCCCACCAGTGACCGTCGTCGAGCTGGCCGAGCCGCTCGCCGACCGACGCGACGAACCGCTCCAGGTTCCGCTGGGTCAGCGCCTGCACCACAGCCCGTTTGTCGGGGAAGAACTGGTATAGCGAGCCGACCGCCACGCCCGCCCGTTTGGCGATCAACGTCGTGGTCAGCGCGTCGTAGCCGAATTCGTCGATCAGTTCGGCGCTCGCGTCGAGCATCTGCTCGACGCGTTTCGCGCTGCGTTGCTGGACGGGCTGCCGCCGAAGCGGCGTCGTCTCCGCCGGTGCCTTCGCGGCCTGAATGTCGGACACTCGCCCTCCTTCTATGCTGATCAGGGACTTTATCGTGCCGATGGGCTTCCCCACGGTCGAGTGACGACCTAGTATATGAGAACTTTTCATGTTCATTCGATCGTGCCCCCGCTGAAAGGTGCGTCCGTGGTGGAAAACCCGGCCTTCCCGCCCGATTTCCTGTGGGGTGTCTCCACGTCGGCGTTCCAGATCGAGGGCGCCACCTCCGAAGGGGGGCGCGGACCGTCCATCTGGGACACCTTCACCGCGACCGACGGGAAGATCGCACGCGGTGAGCACGCCAACGTAGCGGCGGATCACTACCACCGCTACCCGGAGGACATCGCGCTCATGGCCGAGCTCGGGGTCGGCGCCTACCGGATGTCCTTTGCCTGGCCCCGGATCCAGCCCGACGGCAAGGGTTCGCCCAACGCCGAAGGCCTCGACTTCTACGACCGGCTCCTCGACAACGTCTGCGAAGCGGGCATCGCCCCGGTCGCGACGCTGTACCACTGGGACACCCCGCAGGCGCTCGAAGACACCGGCGGCTGGCTCGCCCGTGACACCGCCAAGCGTTTCGGTGAGTACGCGGCCATCGTCGGCGAGCGCTTCGCCGATCGCGTCAAGATGTGGATCCCGCTCAACGAGCCCATGGTCATGTCGATTTACGGGTACGCCATCGGCGAGTACGCGCCCGGCCAGTTCCTCCTGCTAGACGCCATCCCCACCGCGCAATACCAGCACCTCGCGCACGGCTTGGCCGTCCAGGCGCTGCGGGCCGCGGGTGCCACGAGCGTCGGCACCGCGAACAACCACTCGCCGATCTGGGCCGCCGCCGACAGCAACACTGACGAGGACACTGACGAGGACGCCGCCGCCGCGGACTGGCTCGACGCGCTCATCAACCGGACCTACGCCGAGCCCGTGCTGCTCGGCAGCTATCCCGAGCAGATCGTCGAGCACCTGCCAGCCGGATTCGCCGACGACCTCCCGACGATCGCGCAGCCCCTCGACTTCTACGGCGTCAACTACTACGAGCCGCAGGGCGTCGCCGCCCCCGGTGAAGGGAACCCCCTTCCGTTCGAGCTCCAGGCGGTCGAGGGTTACCCGATGACCACGAACGACTCGCCGATCGTGCCGCACGGGCTGCGCGAGTTGCTCGTGTCCTTCCACGACCGCTACCGCGAGCACCTGCCGCCGATCCACATCACCGAGAACGGCTGCAGCTTCGCCGACGAGGTCGGCGCGGACGGCGCGGTGCACGACCCCGAGCGCATCGACTTCCTCGAGGGCCACCTCGCCGCCGTCCGGCAGGCGATGGACGCCGGGGTCGACGTCCGCGGCTACTTCGTCTGGTCGCTCCTGGACAACTTCGAGTGGTCCAAGGGCTACGCGCCGCGCTTCGGCCTGGTGCACGTCGACTACGAGACACAGAAACGGACGCCGAAGGATTCCTTCGCCTGGTACCAGGAGTTGTTACGCCATGAGTGAGGCAACCACGTCGGTAGTGCCCGAGGCGCTGGCTGAGCCGACGATCCGGGTCCGCGGCGGCTGGATGAGCCTGCTGTTCTTCGCCAACATCGCGCTATGGCTGGGTATCTACGCGCCCATCCAGGTGTTGCTGCCGCAGCAGGCCGAGCTGCTCGACGCGGGGAACAAGGAGTTCGTGTTCGGCCTGGTCACCGGCATCGGCGCGCTCGTCGCGCTGCTGGCCAACCCCGCGGTCGGCCTGGTCTCGGACCGCACGTGCTCGCGGTTCGGCCGTCGTCACCCGTGGACGGTCGCGGGCGCTTCCGTCGCGGCCATCGGGCTGCTCGTGCTGGCGATCGCGCCGGACGTCGCGCTCATGGTCGTCGGCTGGTGCCTGGTCCAGGGCGGGCTGAACGGCATGCTCGCCACCCTGATGTCGGCCATCGCCGACCGGGTGCCGGTCGGCCAGCGGGCGCAGGTCGGTGGCCTGGTCGGGATCGCCCAGATGCTCGGGACCGTGCTCGGCGCGGTGGTCGTCGTGGTGATGTTGAGCGTCGCGGGCCTGCCTGCCGCCTACGCCGTCTGCGCGGGGCTCGTGCTCGCGGGCGCCGCGGTGTTCGTCCTGCGGACGCCCGACGCGCGGCTCCCGCTCGCCTTCCGGCCGTCCGGCGAGCTCAAGGAGATTCTCGCGAACCTGTGGATCTCCCCGCGCCGCCACCCGGATTTCGCCTGGGCGTGGGGCACCCACTTCATGATCAACCTCGGTAACGCGCTCGGCACGCTCTACCTGCTGTTCTTCCTCAAGGACGCGGTGCACTACAGCGATCCGGACACCGGCCTGCTGATCATGATGGGGCTCTACGGCGTCGCGCTCGTGTTCGGCGCGCTGCTGGCCGGGCACTTCTCGGACAAGTCCGGACGGCGGAAGCCGTACGTCCTGCTGGCCTCGGCCGTGATGGCGGTCGCGGCGCTGATCCTGGTGGTGTGGCAGACCTGGACGGCCGCGCTGATCGCCTCGCCGCTGCTCGGGGTCGGGTTCGGCGCCTACATGGCCGTCGCGCTCGCGATGCTGACCCAGGTGCTGCCCGCCGCACAGGACCGGGCGAAGGACCTCGGCGTGGTCAACATCGCGAACTCGCTGCCGCAGGTCATCGCGCCGCTGCTGACGACGCTGATCCTGGCTTCGCTGGGTGGGTACTCGGGCCTGTTCGGCGCTTCGGCCGTGGCCACGCTGATCGCGGGCGTCCTGGTGACTCGCGTGAAATCCGTGCGGTAGTCGCCAGGACGCGGCGAGGTGGAGACCGCGGACCGGTGCCGGTCGGGGGAGGGGAGTGCAACGGCACCGGCCCGCGGAGTTCGGGGCCCACAAGGGAAAAAGGTGGGGGGCAGCAGCTTGCTCTCTGCAAGATCGCGAGCTGCCTTGGTGATCATCAATCTAACTGCGGATTGGCCTCTCCGCTAGGTGTTCGGCGAAGAATGTTCGATTAATCGCGGAAGAGGCCTGCGGATACCGGAGGTGGAGACCCGAGAGCCGGCTCGTCACGGTCGGGGGTACGGACGAGCCGGCACTCGGCAAAGGCGAGAGAGTGGCGTCAACCCGATTGGGGGCAGTCGGTCGGTCACACACTCGCCGGTCGGGGGGTCAGGCGCCCAGCGCCGCGCGGCGAGGGGTCACGAGTGCGTGCCGTCCCGTCGTTTCCGCTGGCGACGGCGCGCTCGCGGCCCTGGTCGGCTGGCCGGGAACGACGCCCGTGCGCCTGCCCTGGCGCCGCGGGTCGCCGGCCAGCCCGTTCTGCTGCGGCGCGAGACCGCCGGCGACGAGGTGCTCGTGCGCGACCTGCCACACGGAGCACGGCGCCTTGCAGCGGTGCCACCGGGTCGAGCAGGTGGGGCAGTCACCGCGCTCGTCGGGCTCGTGCGCGAGGAGCATGGCGCGCCAGCCCTCGGTCAGCCGGGGGAGCTCGGAGCGCGCTACGGACACCAAAGACTGGGCGTCAGCGCGGGTCGCGAGATCGGAGAGCATGTCGAGGCGTTCCCAGACCGCATTGCGGAGAACCTGCCCTAGGACCTGATCCACGTGGAACTCACCGTTACCTTTCCGCCAGTTTGGCGGCTTCGTTGAGCGCTGCCCTGAGCTGGCCCAGCTGGCCGGTCGTCATGCGCGCTGTCTCTCCCGGCGGTGATACGAGAACCACCTGGTTGTCTTCGACGAACACCGTCACGGCGCGTTCGCGGCTGATGAGGTCGCCGACCTGCACCCGCCACACGAGCTGACCGCCTTCGTAGCGGCGGATGCTCGCGGTGCGCGGGTCCACCGCGGCCGACGGGGACAGCGGGCTCACCGAGCGGGCCACCGTGGCGGGGCCGGCGGCGCCACCGGGTCGCAGCTGGTGCGTGCCCGCCGTGGCGACGCGCCCGGAAGTCATGGAGCCTGATGCGATCGAGTCCACGAACTCCACTGACTCATCTCCGCTCTTGTCTCTCTTACCGCTGGTCCCGCTTCGGACGATGTCCGCTCCCGTGGGGGACCGGAGATCTTCGTAGCTCTGGGTGATCGCGGCCGGTACCCGGGCGGTCACGGAGAACTGAGAACTACAGTGAAGTGAAACCGAGTGCGATAGAAGGTCGAAACGGCGTCATAGCGGTGACCGGACCCGGTTCCACGGTAAGCGGTCAACGAACTTCGCCCGGGCCGATCAGGGTGGCAGTTCCACGGTTTCACGCGGTTAACTAGCTGTGCTTACGCTGTTCCCAGACGCCCGACGGATTGTGAGGGTGCGCAATGGACGCCAGTACCGGTGGCAAGAGCCATCCCATCCCGGCTGATGCCTGGGAGCATCCGGAGATGAGAGCGGCGCTGGCGGCGCGGGAGATCAGCTCCGTGTACCGGTTGTTGCGCAAGCATGGTGTGTCGCAGCGGCAGATCGCGGCGATGACCGGGCAATCACAGTCCGAGGTCTCGGAGATCCTCAAAGGACGCCAGGTCATGGCCTACGACGTGCTCACCCGGATCTCTGATGGCCTCGGCGTCCCCCGTGGATACATGGGTCTCGCCTACGACGAGGCAACAGCGATACGGGTCGTCGGTGCCGCCGGCGGCCAGCAGGCGGAGGAGGACGAGTCCGTGAAGCGACGGAGGTTCCTCGCACATGCCGCCCAGGTCACGATGGGTGCGGCGGTGTTCGGACCGGAATCGGGAACAACGTGGTCCTCGGGCCCGGCGCGGACGCCGGCCCCCGGCCGCATCGGGATGACCGACGTGCGCCAGGTCGAGGCCGCGACCAGGGCGTTGCGTGCGCTGGACTACCAGTACGGCGGCGGTTTCTGTCGCGACGCCGTGGTCGCCCAGCTGTCATGGGGACAGCAGATGCTCGAGTCCAACGGGACCGAGATGGTCAAGACCCGCCTGTTCGTCGCGCTCGCCGACCTGCACAGCCTCGCCGGCTGGACCTCGTTCGACACCGGCCTGATGGACTCCGCCCGCGGCCACTTCGCGAACGCGCTGGACCTGGCCAAACAGGGCGAGAACCACCCGCTCGTCGCGAACGTGCTCTACCGGATGGGCCGCGTCTACCTGCACCAGGACGCCGCCAACGACGCGCTGAAGCTGTTCCAGCTCGGCCAGATCGCCGCCCAGGAATCGGGCTCCGAGCTGGCGGTCGCGATCCTCTGCGCCAACGAGGCCTGGGCCTACGCGATGATGGGCAACGAGGAGCAGGCCGTGAAGCTGCTCGGCCGGAGCAAGGACGAGTTCGCCCGCGCTGACCTGGTGAACGCCGCCTCCTGGGCCAAGTTCTTCAACGAGACCGACGTCTACGCGATGATCGGCACCGTGCACACCGTGCTCGCGCAGAAGAACCCCGAGCACACCAAGTACGCCATCCCGGCGCTGACCAAGGCCGTCGAGGCCTACGACGACGACATGGCCCGCAGCAAGACGTTCATGCTGAGCGCGCTGGCCACGAATCACCTGCTCGACGGGGATCTCGATCATGGCTCCCGGGTCGGCGGCAAGGCGCTCGACTGCGCCGAGGGCATCAGGTCGGAGCGGGTGAAGGACCGGATGCGCCCGATGCAGGAAGAGGCCGAGCGGCGCCGCAACAACGCCGACGCCCGCGACCTCGCCGACCGCCTGCACTCCTTCTACGCGGCCTGATCCGCGCGGGGAACAGGCAGCTGGGCACGTCTTGGACGGCCGCTTCACCGCTGAAAAGCTGCACGGCGCGCTGGCCGGTGCCTGCGCGCTGCTCGGCCTGGATCCGGCAGGCGCGCGGCTGCTGAGATTCACCAACAACGCCGTCTACGCGCTCGCGGACGCGCCGGTCGTCGTGCGGATCGTCGGTTCGACGAAGCTGCGGCACCGGGTCGGCACGGTGGTGCTGGTCGCCCAGCACTTCGAGCGCCACGACGTCCCGGCGATCCGCCTGCTTCCCGGCGTTGAGCAGCCGTTGCGCGTCGGCGAGCACCTGGTGACCATGTGGCGGCGGGTGGCCGACACCGGCAGGCTCGCCACCGGCGCGGACCTCGCGTCCCTGCTGCGGAAGGTGCACGCCCTGCCGCCGCCCGAGGGGCTTCCCGACTGGGCGCCGTTCGCCGCCGTCCGGGCCAGGGTGTCCGACGCCGAGGAGCTCGGCGAGGGCGACCGGCGGTTCCTCCTGGAGCGTTGCGCCGAGGTCGAGGCCGCCCTCGCCGAGCTGGACTTCCCCCTGCCCAGGGGCCTCGTCCACGGCGACGCGTACCCCGGAAACATCATCTGCGGGCCCGACGGCCCGGTGCTCTGCGATTTCGATTCCTCGTGTGTCGGGCCGCCGGAATGGGACCTGACGCCGCTCGCGGTCGGCCGTGAACGGTTCGGTGATCCGCCTGGCCGTTATCGCTCGCTGGCCGAAACCTACGGCTTCGACGTCACGACCTGGCCCGGTTTCACGGTGCTGCGAGCGGTCCGGGAGCTGAAGCTGACGACGAGCGTCCTGCCGATCCTCCGCAGCAGGCCCACGGTGCGCCCGGAGTTGCGTCGGCGGCTCGATGACCTGCGGCAAGGACGCACCGACGTCCGGTGGTCGCGCTACCGCTGAGCTACTTCGCGCGGCTGATAAAGCCTTTCTGCACGTGCATTCGACGACGCCAAATGACCGTTCGTCGTTTGCCCGAAAAGGGCCAACAATGGGTGACAAATTCGGCCCGACCTATCACTTCTAATGGGCTACCGGTAATCCCTATGCGCAACTTGCAGCTACTGTGTGTATTTATGGCGCGCTTTCGGGAACGTGTCGACAAGGCTTGACTTGGGTGGGTCTGTCGCGTTGGGCTGAGGGGGCGCCTTGCCGCCACGTTCCCGAGGCCTTCGGCCAAAAGAGGGCGCGGCACTTCAAGGGATCAAGAGACTTGGGTCGCGTGAGCCGTGGTTGCGTAAGCCGTGGTGGGGTCTGGTGGGTCGCGTGAGCCGTGGTCGGGTTCGCTGTGATCGGGTCTGGTGGGTCGCGTGAGCCGTGGTCGGGTTCGCTGTGATCGGGTCTGGTGGGTCGGGGTGGCCGTGGTCGTGGTGAGGCGAGCAGCTGAAGGTCGCCCTTGGTGCGTTGGGTGCACCAAAGGCGACCCTTGCTGCGTTGAACGCAGCAAGGGCGACCTTCAGCGGATCAGGAGATGGTGACGGGGGCGCGGGTGAGGACCACCGCGAAGCCGAAAGCCAGGCCCATGATCGTCAGCTCCAGTGTTGCCCAGGTGGCCAGCGCCGTGCGGTTGTGGCGGATGATCTGCGGCATCAGCTTCCAGCGCGCGTGCGCCCCGAGCAGCGCGATCGCGCCCGTGCACAGCAGCTTGAGCAGCATCAGCTGCCCGTACGGCGTCTGGAACACCGCCGTCCAGAAGCCGAGCGTCGGGTTCAGCGAGATCTCGACCAGGCCGTTGAACAGCCCGGTCACCGTCGACAGGACCAGGCACAGTGTCGCGAGCTTCGAAAACCGCGGCAGCGAGTGTGCCAGCAGCGTCCGGTTCCCGGCGAGCAGCACCGCCATCGCGCCGAGGCCGCCCGTCCAGGCGACCGCGCTCATGACGTGCAGTTCCATCGAGATCATCGTGTAGTCGTGGTAGTTCCAGTTCGACGCGTGCCCGGTCACCGGTAGCGGCAGCAGCGCGAACAGGCCCAGCCCGACGCGCACCTCCGCCGGGACCTTCTCGCCGTGCCGCAGCGCGAGCGCGCCCAGCCCGGCGTGCAGCAGGGCGAGCACCGCGACGATCAGCAGCGCCTTGCCCGCGCCGACCTCGGCGATGTACCGGCCGAGGTCGGACGCGGTGAGCGTCCCGGACCCCGGCCGGTACTCGGCCGTCTGCAGGATGAGCGTGACCAGCGCCGTCGCCGCCCACACCAGTGCCGCGGCGACGCCAGCCGGACGGGCGAGCCGCAGCACCGGTTCGGACAGTTTCGGCCGGTCGTAGCCGACCAGCACCGAAAGCAGTGCCAGCCCGATCGTGGCCACTGCCGCGAGATCCAGCAGTACCCGCACGATCGGGATGGCGGCCGTGACCACCCCACTGGCCTCCGTCACCCCGGGAACCGGGGCGGTGGCGGTCAGCGCGACGCCGATGAGCGCGCCGAGCAGGCCCGCCGTGACCACGCACAACAGCGTGGAATAGCGGACCGGTGAGGTGGTCGGGGCCTGGGTCATGACTGCTTGGACCCCGAATCCGCGTCGGCCTTCGGGCCGGCGCCGGTGCGCAGCGCCACCGTCAGCCCGATGGCCAGCAGGACCACCGCACCGGCGATCCACACCCAGATCGGGACGCCGGTCGAGCCGCCGCCGGTGGCCGGGCTCGCCCCCGGCTGCCCGGCGACGCCCTTGGCCGCGTCGACGCTCGCCGGGGTGCCGGTGCCCGCTGCGGTGAGGGTGAACGGCACTTCACCGGTCACCGCGTGGCCGTCGGCGGAGAGGATCCGGTAGCCGACGACGTACTTGCCCGGCGGGCCGAGCGGGCGCAGCGGCGCGGTGACGACGTTGTCCTTGACCTCGACCGTGCCCTCCGCCCACTGGCCGCCGTTCGGCCCGGTCACCGCGACCTGGTCGTTGCCTGCCTGCACGTACTGGTCGAAGGTCAGCGTGATCTTCGACGGCCCGACGGTGACGGAAGCGTCCTTCGCCGGGTCGGCGGAGATCAGCACGTTGTGGGCCAGCGCCGGGGTGGCCAGGCCGAGCATGGCCACCCCGGTCAGTGCCAGCGCGATGAGCGCTTTGCGCATTATTCGGTTCCTTCGGTCCTGCTCGAAGCGGCGGCGGCACCCGCCTTGCGGGCCCGCAGGGTCGCGCCGACACCAACACCGACACCGAGACCGAGGGCGCCGACGACCAGTCCGGCACCGCCGAGCCAGCGCGCGGTGTTGTCCGACGACGAAGCCGCCGTGGCTTCAGTGTGCCCGTCCGCGGCGGTGGCGACCGCCGGGGCGGCGTGACCGTCACCGCTTTCGGCGGCCCCGAGCTTCAGTGCGGGCGCCGGGTACTCCGGCTCCTCGCCACCGGCGGGGGTGGGCTGGTTCCAGTCCACGACCTTGCCGCTGTCGTAGGTCTGTTTCGCCGGGAACTCGATCTCGTCGACGTTGGACGGCAGCGGCCCCGCGCTGATGTCGAACTCCTGGTACTCAGTGCCGCCGATCTTGGTGCCGGGCTGCGCGGTCCAGGTGATGGACGTGACGGCCTCGGTGATCTCCGTGCCGGACGCGGTTTTCACCGGCGCGGGCAGCTTGGACTTGGTGACCACCGCGGTCCAGCCGGGAAGCGGTTTGGTGCGCGCGCTGCCGATGCCGTACTCGGGCTTGAGCGCGATCTCGACCTTGGTGGTGCCGGCGGCCGGGTCCTCGTTCGGCACCCGGAAGACGATCGCGCCGTACCCGCCCTTGGCCAGCTGAGGGCCGTAGACGTTGGCGCTGACGTGCGCGGACGCGATGCCGGCGCCGAGCAGGCCGGTGACGCCGACGGTGGCGGCCAGTAAACCGGCGCGCTTCAAGACGTGATGGGACATGACTGCTCCTGAACGGGAGAAAGGTGACGGTGAGCCCTCGAAGGGCCACACGCGGAAGACGGAGATGGGGTTCAGGACCAGACCGGCGGGCCGCGCCTGCCTTGCACGCGGCAGAGGACGACGTCGAGGAGGTGGCCGGGGCCCGCCGGGAGCGCGAGCACCGGGGACGGCGCCGCGACGGGCACCGGCAGCGGCCGGTGGACCAGCGGCAGCAGCGCGCGCAGGCAGGAAAGCACGGTGAGCAGGAGCGCGTCGGCCCTGGCCAGCAGCAGCGCGAGGAGGATCGTGGCGCTCCCGTGCGCGGCGGTCATGGTCATCCCGCCGCCCATCGCGGCGCCGCTCATCCCGGCATGCGTGTCGAGGCTGGTGAGTACGAGGTGCATCACCACCTGACCGCCGCCGAGCACGGCCGCGGTGGCGAGCGGGCCGCGGGCCTTCCCGGCGAGCGCGGCCGCCGTCCAGCCGATGAGCGCGGTGAGGAGCAGGGTGAGCGCCGGGTCCGGCATCCCGCCGTCGGCGACGGCGTGCGCGGTGATCGTCAGCGCCGCCGAACTCACTGCGAGCATCCCGCCACGCACTGCGCGTAATGCGCCGTGGTGTCGCTTCCGGATGCTCACGGGCTCAGCGTATGGGACGCGCGAAGAGCCGCGCGACACCGTCCCGGCTAGTGAGCAAGGTGGAATAAGCACAGTCGGTGAATCTTGTCCATATCGAGGTTTTACCTGGTCAGAGCCAGGCGATCGGACTAATTGGCGGTGACGCACCGCTACTGATGGTTGCCGAACAGGCGGTTATGGGGAACGGTGAGCCCACCGAAAGACGGCAAGGGGGTTTAAACCGTTCCCTTTTCGGGTAGCAGTGCCCCGATTCACGACCTACTCCGAATGGGTGATGGCCGATCCTAAAACGCGGCGGGAGAACCAACACGCGATGAATCTCTTCGAGTACATCTCGGACAGGTGGGACAAGCTCTCGCTGGAGGCGTTGCTGCACGTCAGCGCCGTAGTGCAGTGCACAGTGCTGGCCGCGGTGGCCGGGGTGCTGATCGGGGTCGCGGTCTACCGCAGCGCCGTCGGCTCCGCACTGGCCACGGCACTGGCCAGCACGATTCTCACCATCCCGTCCTTCGCCCTGCTGGGCCTGCTGATCCCGATCTCGGGGCTGGGCTCCACGACCACGGTGATCGCGCTGGTGCTCTACGCGCTGCTGCCGATCATCCGGAACACCATCGTGGGACTCGCCGGGGTCGATCCCGCGGTGACCGACGCCGCGAGGGGCATCGGGATGAGCCGCATCGGCGTTCTGACCAGGGTGGAGCTGCGGCTCGCCTGGCCTGCCGTGCTCGCCGGGATGCGGGTCGCGACCCAGATGCTGATGGGCATCGCGGTCATCGCGGCCTACGCGAAGGGTCCGGGCCTCGGCTCGCAGATCTTCTCCGGCCTGGCCAACGCCGGGAGCGCGAACTCGCTCAACGAGGCGCTCAGCGGCACGCTCGGCGTGGTCATTCTCGCGCTGATCCTCGATGGCGTCTACGTACTGATCAACCGTCTGACTGTTTCAAGGGGTGTCCGTGGCTGAGCACGCTGTTTCCACTACAGACGGGGTCTCCGGCGTCGAAATCGAGCTGGAGCACGTCACCAAGCGCTACCCGGGCACCCGCGAAGCGGCCGTCGACGACTTCTCCATGATCGTTCCCGCCGGGAAGATCGTGGTGTTCGTCGGCCCGTCCGGCTGTGGCAAGACCACGACCATGCGGATGATCAACCGGCTGATCGAGCCCACGTCCGGCCGGATCACCATCGGCGGCGACGACGCGCTCAAGCTCGACGTCGACACGCTGCGCCGCCGCATCGGCTACGCGATCCAGCAGGCCGGGCTGTTCCCGCACTTCACCGTCGCGCAGAACATCGGCGTCGTGCCGGGCCTGCTCGGCTGGGACAAGCAGAAGGTGACCTCGCGCGTCGAGGAGATGATGGACCTCGTCGGCTTGGACCCGGCCGACTTCCGTGACCGCTACCCCCGCCAGCTCTCCGGCGGCCAGCAGCAGCGGGTCGGCGTCGCGCGGGCGCTCGCCGCGGATCCGCCGGTGCTGCTGATGGACGAGCCGTTCGGCGCGGTCGACCCGATCACTCGCGGCAACCTGCAGGACGAGCTCCTGCGGCTGCAGACCGAGCTCAAGAAGACGATCGTGTTCGTCACGCACGACTTCGACGAGGCCGTGAAGCTCGGCGACAAGATCGCGGTGCTCGGCAACTCCTCGACGATCCTGCAGTACGACACCCCGGACGCGATCCTCGCCAACCCGGCCAACGACACCGTCGCCGGTTTCGTCGGCGCGGGCGCGTCGCTCAAGCAGCTCACGCTGCTGCGGGTGCGTGACGTCGAGCTCAAGCAGGACGCGCTCACCGCCGGTCTGGACGACTCGCCCGCCGAGGTGCGCGACAAGCTGACCCAGGCGCGCAAGCGCTTCGTGCTGGTCCTCGACCATCGCCGCCGCCCGACTCGCTGGGTGCACGTCCGCGAGCTCGGCACGGCGTCGTCGCTGGGCTCGGTCGGTAAGCCGCTGCGGGACGTCGTCAGCCTGCAGTCGACCCTGCAGGACGCGCTGGAGGCCATGCTCGCCGAGGGCGGCGGCGTGCCGGTGACCGGTCCGAAGGGCGAGTACGCGGGCACCATCGAGCTCGACACGGTGATCGCGACGCTCCACCAGCTGCGTGAGGACCACGCCGACGATCACGTTGACGGACACACAGAAGGCGCGTCGGCATGACAGCGGCTGTCGACATCGGTTTCTCCACCGAGTCCACGTCAAAGCGCGCCGAGCGGGTCCGCCTGTTCGCCCAGCCCGCGGTGGTGCTCGTCGTCGTGGCCGCCGTGCTGATCTGGGTGTTCTCCAGTGACCTCACGGCCACCGAGAAGGAGACCCTCAACTCGAGTTCGCTGTTCTCGGCGTTGTGGGCCCACCTGCTGATCACCATCGTGGTCACCGCGATCGTGCTGGTCGTCGCGGTGCCGCTGGGGGTGATCGCGACCCGGCCATGGGCGAAATGGGCCGCCCCGATCTTCCTGGCCATCGCGAACATCGGCCAGGCCGCACCGGCACTCGGCGTGCTGGTGCTCTGGTTCATCGTGACCGGGGCGGAGGGCGGGCTGTGGGTCGCGGCGCTGCCGCTGGCCTTCTACTCGCTGCTCCCGGTGCTGCGGAACACGATGGTCGGCCTCCAGCAGGTCGACCCGTCGCTGATCGACGCCGGGCGCGGCATCGGCATGTCGGGGGCGGGCGTGCTGTGGCGCGTCGAGTTCCCGCTGGCCGTCCCGCTGGTGCTGGCCGGGCTGCGCACCTCGCTGGTGCTCGCCGTCGGGACCGCGACGTTCGCCATGTTCGTCAACGCCGGCGGCTTCGGCCTGCTGATCGAGACCGGCTACAAGCTCAACCTGACGAAGGTGCTGATCACCGGTTCCGTGCTCGCCGTCGCGCTGGCCCTGCTGGTGGACTGGCTGGGCGCGGTCGCCGAACAACTCCTCGGACCGAAGGGACTGCGCTGATGGCTCTGCCCTCGAAAAGCACTCGCAGGACCATCAAGGCATTGGCAGGCGCGGCGTTGCTCACAGTCTCACTCGCCGCGTGCGGGCTGGACGTCAACACCGGCCTGCCGTACACGATCAAACCCGGCTCCATCAAGGCGATCCCGTCGGTGCAGGGGCTGAAGGTGACGGTGGGGTCCAAGGACTTCACCGAGAACATCATCCTCGGCTACATGGCCGAAATGGCCCTGTCCGCGGCGGGCGCCGACGTGGTCGACCTGACCGACATCAAGGGCTCCAACTCCTCGCGGCAGGCGCTGATCAACGCGCAGACCGACGTGACCTGGGAGTACACCGGCACCGGCTGGATCAACTACCAGGGCAACGAGCTGCCGGTCCCCGGCGGCGAGCAGGCACAGTACGACGCGACTGCCAAGGCCGACAAGGAGAAGAACGGCATCACCTGGCTGCAGTACTCGCCGCTGAACGACCAGTACGCCTTCGCCGTGACAGAGGAGTACGCGGCGAAGAACAACCTGAAGACCGTCTCGGATCTGACGGCGTTCCTGAAGCAGAAGCCGGACCAGTCGGTGTTCTGCCTGGAGACGGAGTTCACCAGCCGCCAGGACGGGTTCCCCGCGGCCAACAAGGCCTACGGCTACCCGGTCGGCACGGTGAAGAACTTCGGCATCGGCACGATCTACTCGGC
Organism: Amycolatopsis sp. H20-H5; assembly: GCF_035828755.1. Lineage (NCBI taxonomy): Bacteria > Bacillati > Actinomycetota > Actinomycetes > Pseudonocardiales > Pseudonocardiaceae > Amycolatopsis > Amycolatopsis sp. H20-H5. The sequence continues at coordinate 14,893 of NZ_JAYMZS010000165.1, forward strand.
GATCTCGCAGGGCACCTGCCAGATCGGCGAGGTCTTCACCACCGACGGCCGGATCTCCGGGCTGAAGCTCAAGGTGCTCGAGGACGACAAGAAAGCGTTCCCGCAGTACAACGCGGCGGTGACGATGCGAACCGAGTTCCTCGACCAGCACCCCGACCTGCGCGGCCCGCTGGAGACCGTCACCAAGGCGATCACCAACGAGCAGATGGTCGAGCTCTGCAAGCAGGTCGACGTCGACGGCCGCGACGCCGGCGCGGTGGCCCGCGACTGGATGGTGTCGAAGGGCTTCATCACCACTGAATAACGCGTGTCATGAAAGGGTCGTTGAGGGCAAAAAGTGTCCGCAACGACCCTTTCATGACACCTGGGACTAGTACTACAGAGCTAGATCTTTGCGTGTCGGTTCGTGATATCGGCTGCTGGTTGTGCGAGTGTTTGCGTGTGACCATTCCTTCTGCTGGGCGGGCTGGCGTCGCGGGCGGTGCGACTCGGGA
>NZ_JAYMZS010000166.1:0-15353 GCF_035828755.1 Amycolatopsis sp. H20-H5
GACGAGGCCGTCGCCGCGGGCGCGAAGGTGCTCACCGGCGGCACCCGCGAGGGCGCGACGGTCGCGCCGACGCTGCTCACCGACGTCCCGCCGGACGTCAGGGCGTGGTCGGAAGAAATCTTCGGCCCGGTGCTCGCGGTGTCCATTGTGGATGGAGTGGACGAGGCCTTCGCCGCGGTCAACGACTCCGCGTACGGGCTGCAGGTGGGCGTTTTCACCAGCGACGTCCACCTCGCGTTCTACGCCTCCACCGAGCTGGAGGTCGGCGGCGTGATCATCGGCGACGTCCCGTCGTACCGCGCCGACCAGATGCCCTACGGCGGCGTCAAGGGCTCCGGCGTCGGCCGCGAAGGCGTGCTCGCCGCGATGCGCGACCTCACCGAGGAGCGCGTCACGGTGTTCACCGGCATCGACCTTTAGGGCGTGATCCCCTGGGCGAAGCCGAAAACCTTGTTCGGGTCATACGTCTTCGCCACCTGCTTCAGGCGAGTCACGTTGTCGCCGTAGTACGCGGTCATCCAGTCGGGCAAGGCGGGGTCGAGGTAGTTCACGTAGCCCCCGCCCACCCCGATCGCGGCGAGCCCGGAGACGACGTCCGCGACGGAAGTGGTTGCCGCACGGGCATTCTGCGCGCTCGCCGGGCTGTAGATCTGGACGCTCGCGAGCGCCTTGCGGTGCCAGAAGGCGGTGTCCGTCGGCGCCGGAGTGCCGACGGCTCCGCCGAGACCGTCGATCAGCAGGTCCATCCCCTTGTGCCCGGCCACGAGCGAAGTCAGCTTCGCCGGGTCGCCGAGCGGCTTGTCGATGATCCGCGAAGACGCCACAAAGGACTGTCGATTCTCGCTGCCGGAGAAGTACTTCATCGCACCGCCGTAGTCGACTGCCTTCGACGTCCGTGACGTCGGGCGGGCTCCCGTCCTGGCGACGAGGTCGTCAAGCAGCGGCGCAAGCGCTCCACCCGAGCCGACGAAACAGCCACCGACCCGGCTCTGCACCGGCGAACCGCCGGAGATCACCAGGTTCGCCCAGAGTTCGGGCGGGGCCGCGGGCAGCCACGACTGCCAGGCGCCGAGCACGTCGTCCGCCGCGCCCGCCGGGAAATGCAGCGAGAACACGGTGACGTTGGGAGCCGGGTCGGTCGAGAAGGTGAACGAGGTGACGATCCCGAAGTTGCCGCCACCGCCCCCGCGCAGCGCCCAGTACAGGTCCGGCTCCGAATCCGCCGACGCCGTGCGGAGCTTCCCGTCCGCCGTGACGACCTGCGCCGACACGAGGTGATCGCAGGTCAGGCCGTATTTGCGGGACAGCACGCCGATGCCACCACCGAGCGTCAGCCCGGCGATGCCGACCGTGGGGCACGACCCGGCAGGCAGGCAGCGGCCTGCCTTGTCCAGCGCGGCGTAGACCTCCTTCAGCCGGGCACCGGCACCGATCACGACCTTGTCGCCCTGGACGTCCACAGTGGACATCGAACCGACGTCGACGACCAGGCCGCCCTCGGGCGCCGAGTACCCGCCATAGCTGTGCCCGCCGCTGCGCGCCGCGATCGGCACTCGCCCGGCGGCCGCGCTCACGCAAGCTTGGACGTCCTCGGGCTTCGCGCATTTCGCCACCGCGGCGGGCTTCCGGCCGTCGAACAGTGGGTTGAACACGTGCCGGGCACTGTCGAAACCGGACTCCCCAGGGAGCACCAGGCCGCCGGAAACCCGGGAGCGCAGGGCGTTCCAGTCCGGCGGGCCGGAAGGCACGGCGCTCGTGGGCGGCGGCACCGGCGTGGGCGGCGAGGTCACGGTGACCACGGGCGGTTGCCCGGGGTTCGACGGCGAACACGCCGCCGCGGCAGCACCGACCGCCGTCACCCCGACGGCGCGCAGGAACGTCCTTCTGCCCAAACTCATACTCGTAGGACGTCCGATCAGCGGGCCGGTTGCGCTTGATCACCCAGCCGGGTCATGCCGTCACCCAACACGTCGAGCGCGTTCCAGGGACTCGCGGCTGGTCACCGGCCTGGTCGCCATCAGCGGCAGCGCCCGTGGGCGAGCTTGCCCGGCGGGGGGCAGCCGATTCCCGGCCAGTTCCGGCCTCAGCGGTACTCGGGGTTCTCGAAGTCGAACCGGCTGCCCGCGTCCCAGGCCGACCGCTGGTTCCCGTGGGCGGGGATGCCGCCCGCCCGCTGCAGCATCGACGCGACGTGCAGCAGGTTCCAGGTCATGAACGTGGTGTTGCGGTTGGTGAAGTCGTTGCCTGGCCCGCCCGAGCCCTGGTCCAGATAGGACGGACCGGGGCCCGCCTCGCCGATCCACCCGGCATCGGCCTGCGGCGGGATGGCGTAGCCCAGATGCTGCAGGCTGTAGAGGACGTTCATCGCGCAGTGCTTGATCCCGTCCTCGTTGCCGGTGATCAGGCAGCCGCCCGCACGGCCGTAGTAGGCGTACTGGCCGGACTCGTTGAGCAGCGACGAACAGGCGTAGAGCCGCTCGATCACGCGTTTCATCACCGAACTGTTGTCACCCAGCCAGATCGGCCCGCAGAGCACCAGGATCTGGGCGTCCATGATCGTCCGGTACAGCCGCGGCCACTCGTCGGACGCCGCGCCGTGCTCGGTCATGTCCGGCCAGACGCCAGTGGCGATGTCGTGATCAGCGGCTCGCAGCACCGTGACGTCGACGCCGTGCTTGGCCATGATGTCGCGGCTGATCCCGATCAGGCCGTCGGTGTTGCTGGCTTCGGGCGAGCGTTTCAGGGTGCAGTTGACGAAGACGGCTTTGAGCGTGCTGAAGTCGTGGTCCATGGCCGGTCCCTCTCGATTGTCCGGCGTTCAGCACACCATCCGCGCGGACACGGCGGCACCCCCACGGGGCTTACGGAATTCAGACGGCCCGCAATGCCGCGGGGGCACCGGCGGGAACGGCCGGGTTCTTCGGCACGACGGGCTCGACCCGGGCGTACGGGCGGCTCTGCGAAGGGCGGGTGTCCGCCTCACCCTTGTTGGGCCACAGGGAGAACGCACGCTCGGCCTGGGCCGTGATCGTCAGCGACGGGTTCACGCCGAGGTTCGCGCTGATCGCCGAACCATCCACAATGGACAAGCCGGGATAGTTGAACACCCGGTGGTACGGATCGATCACCCCGGAGCTCTCGTCGCCGCCGATCGCGGCGCCGCCGATGAAGTGCGCGGTGAGCGGGATGTCGAAGATCTCGCCCCAGGTACCGCCCGCGAGGCCGTCGATGTGACCGGCCGCGCGCTGCGTCGCCTCGTACCCGGCCGGGATGAAGCTCGGGTTCGGCTCGCCGTGGCCCTGCTTCGAGGTGTACCGGCGGCGGCCGAACAGCCCGCGTTTGGTGTAGGTGGTGATCGAGTTGTCCAGGCTCTGCATGACCAGCAGGATGACCGTCCGCTCGCTCCAGCGGTGGCCGTTGAGCAGCTTCGCGGTCTGGACGGGGTGCTTGAGCATGAAGTCGACCGCCTGGCGCCAGCGCGGGACCTCGGAGCGGCCGTCGGTGGCGATGGTCTGCAGCAGGCTCATCGCGTTGCTGCCCTTGCCGTAGCGGACCGGCTCGATGTGCGTGGTGTCGTCCGGATGGATCGAGGAGGTGATCGCGACGCCGTTCGAGAAGTTGCGCTCGGGGTCGACGCTGGTGCGACCGGCGCCGATGATGGCCTCGGAGTTCGTGCGGGTCAGCTCACCGAGCTTCGCCGAGAGCCGCGGCAGCGCCTTCCTGTCGCGCATCGCGTGGAGCAGGTTCTGTGTGCCCCAGGTACCGGCGGCGAGCACGACCTTGCCCGCGGTGAGCGTGTGACGGTACTTGCGCGAGGTCGTGCCGGTCTTGCGGATGTCGACCGCGAACCCGTCGTCCGGGCCGCCGAGCGGGCGGACCGCGGTGACCGTGGTGAGCGGGATGACCTGCGCGCCATCCTGCTCGGCGAGGTAGAGGTAGTTCTTGACCAGCGTGTTCTTGGCGCCGACGCGACAGCCGGTCATGCACGAACCGCATTCGGTGCACCCGGTGCGCGCCGGACCGGCGCCGCCGAAGTACGGGTCGCTCGCGTCCTCGCCGGGCTTGCCGAAGTAGACACCGACCGGGGTCGGGTGGAAGGACTCCGCGACGCCCATGTCCTTCGCGACGTCCTGCATGACCCGGTCCGACGGGGTGATCGTCGGGTTCGTGACGACGCCGAGCATGCGGCTGGCCTGGTCGTAGTGCGGGGCGAGCTCGGACTCCCAGTCGGTGATGTGCGACCACTGCCTGTCCGCGTAGAACGGCTTGAGCGGCCGGTACAGCGTGTTCGCGTAGACCAGTGAACCGCCGCCGACACCCGCACCGGCGAGCACCATGACGTCCTTGAGCATGTGGATGCGCTGGATGCCGTAGCAGCCGAGCTGCGGCGCCCAGAGGTAGCGGCGGAGGTCCCACGAGGTCTTGGCGAACTCGTCGTCGGCGAACCGTCGGCCGGCTTCGAGCACGCCGACGCGATAACCCTTCTCCGTCAGCCGGAGGGCGGCGACGCTGCCGCCGAACCCGGATCCGACGACGAGGACGTCGTAGTCGTACTGGGGGCCCGTGGTGGTGTTACTGGCAGTCACACCTTGAGAGTAACCCCGACCCGGCCTCCTGACCAGAAGTAAGTTACCCACCAGTTACGTATCCCCGCGCCCCCAGTTAGCCCGCTAAACGCACCCGGCGCGCGCAGTTAGCGGGCTAACTGGGGGCGCGTGGGGCTGATGGGACGGGTGTGACGGCGGGCCGGTGGACCGGAGCAGGGCGGCGCGTCGGCAGGGGCAAGGGGCCAGTGAATGCGGTTAGCCCGCTAAACGCGCGCGGCGGGGAAGCCGCGAGTGCGTTTAGCGGGCTAACTGTAGGTGCGGAGCGGGGTCAGCGGCGGACGGTGAGGCCCACGCGCTGGAACTCCTTCAGGTCCGAGTAGCCCGTCTTCGCCATCGCCCGGCGCAGGGCGCCGAAGAGGTTCACGACTCCTTCGGCGTCCGAGGACGGGCCGAACAGGAGGGTCTTGAGGTCCACGGCGTAGTCCGGCCCAGGCGCCACGCGCGAGCGCGGGAGCGACGGGTGGGCCGCCGCCGCGGTCCAGTACAGGCCCTGTCCCGGCGCGTCGGACGACGCGGCCAGCGGCGCGCCCAGCATGACGGCGTCCGCGCCGCAGGCGATCGCCTTCGCGATGTCGCCGGAGACACTCATGCCGCCGTCGGCGAGCACGTGGACGTAGCGGCCGCCGGTCTCGTCGAGGTAGTCGCGGCGCGCGGCCGCGGCGTCGATGATCGCGGTCGCCATCGGGACGCCGATACCGAGCACGCGGTCGGTGCTGGTGACACCGGGCGCGTAACCGTGTCCGACGATGACCCCGGCCGCGCCGGTGCGCATCAGGTGCATCGCGGTGCGGTAGTCGCCGACGCCGCCGGCGATCACCGGCACGTCGAGACGGCCGATGAAGTCCTTGAGGTCGAGCGGCTCGGCGTCACGCCGCACGTGCTCGGCCGAAACGATGGTGCCCTGCACGACCAGGATCTCGACCCCGGCCGCGATCAGGTCCGGCGTCAGCTCGGCGGCGTGCTGCGGGCTGACCCGCGCCGCCACCGTCACGCCCGACTCGCGGATGGTCTTGATCGCCTCGGTGATCAGGTCCAGCCGGATCGGCGCCGAGTGCAGCTCCTGCAGCACCCGCACGACCGCGGTCGGGTCGTCGGTGTCCTCGGCGGCCCGGACGAGCCGGAACATCGCGTCCTCGACGTTGGCGTGGCGCGCCCACAGGCCTTCGGCGTTCAGCACACCCAGCCCACCGGCCTCACCGACAGCCACCGCGGTGCCCGGGGACACGATCGCGTCCGTCGGATGGGTGACCAGCGGCAGCTCGAAGCGGTACGCGTCGATCTGCCAGGCAGTGGACACGACGGCGGAAGACCGGGTGCGCCGCGAGGGCACGATCTCCACGTCATCGAGGTCATACGCCCGCCGCGCGGTGCGGCCCATGCCGATCTCGACCAGATCCCGCACGTGAAGTCCCTTCTCACCGGAAGTCCTTGTCGCCCTATTGTCGCTAGTCCGCGTGGGTGACCCGCGCACGGGGGCTCAGAACGCCGTCAGGACCGCCGGACGCCCTCAGAAGGAGACCTTCTCGACCGAATCGGCCCGCAACACCGACTCCTGGGCGAACAGCCGCTTGTAGTCGGCGCGGATCGCCTCGATCTCGCCGTTGGCCTGCTTGCCGGTGAACGGGTACAGCACGATCACCACGTGCGAGCGCTCCCGCACGATCTCCCCGGAACCGCCCTTGTACTGGTCCCTTGCCCGCCAGTTCGGTGAACCCGTCCGGGAACGCGGTGGTGATCTCCTTGCCGGAGAACAGCGCGAACTCCTGGTCGGTCACCTCGGTGCCGTCCGCCTTGCCGTTGCCGAAGTACAGCTCGGTGCGCTTCCACACGTCACCCGGCGACGACGCGGTCGCCGCGTCGGCGGCGGGACGCAGGCGACACCCCGCCGCCGAGACCCACCGCGGCCGCGGCGAGCACCGCCACCACAGACCGTCGCGAAACCGGCATCCGGACCACCCTTTCTTCCACCGACGAGACCGCCGAGATCGACTCGCCCATTCTCGGGGCAGGCGGAAACCGGCGGAAGCGCCCGGAAGGGCGGCCATCCGGGCGGACTACCGGGTCGTGTAGTTCGGCGCCTCGACCGTCATGGTGATGTCGTGCGGGTGGCTCTCCTTGAGTCCGGCCGCGGTGATCCGCACCAGCTGCGCGTCCTGCAGCTGCGCGATCGTGCTCGCGCCCGCGAAGCCCATGCCCGCCGCGAGACCGCCGACCAGCTGGTGCACCACGGTGGACAGCGGGCCGCGGAACGGGATGCGCCCCTCGATGCCCTGCGGGACCAGCTTGTCGTCGGACAGGACGTCGTCCTGGGCGTAGCGGTCCTTCGAGTACGACTTCGCCTCGCCGCGCGACTGCATCGCGCCGAGCGAGCCCATGCCGCGGTAGGACTTGAACTGCTTGCCGCCCACGAGGATCAGCTCACCGGGCGACTCCGCCGTGCCCGCCAGCAGGCTGCCGAGCATCACCGAGGACGCCCCCGCCGCGATCGCCTTCGCGATGTCGCCGGAGTACTGGATGCCGCCGTCGCCGATCACCGGGATCCCGGCGGGACGGCAGGCGAGGTCGGCCTCGTAGATCGCCGAGATCTGCGGGACGCCGACCCCCGCGACGACGCGGGTGGTGCAGATCGAGCCGGGCCCGACCCCGACCTTGACCCCGTCCGCGCCCGCGTCGACCAGCGCCTGCGCGCCGGCGCGGGTCGCGACGTTGCCGCCGACGACGTCGACGCTCTCGCCGAGCTCCTTCTTCAGCATCGCGACGGTGTCGATGACCGCGCGGGAGTGCCCGTGCGCGGTGTCGACCATCAGCACGTCCACCCCGGCGTCCGCGAGCGCCATCGCCCGCTGGTGCGCCTCCGGGCCCACGCCCACGGCCGCGCCGACGATGAGCCTGCCGTCCGGGTCCTTGGTGGCCTTCGGGTACTGCTCGGTCTTGACGAAGTCCTTGACCGTGATGAGCCCGCGCAGCTTGCCCGCGCCGTCGACGATCGGCAGCTTCTCGATCTTGTGGCGGCGCAGCAGCCCGAGCGCCGCGTCCGCGGTGACGCCGACCTGCGCGGTGACCAGCGGCAGCTTCGTCATCACCTCGTGCACCGGGCGGGTGTGGTCGACCTCGAACCGCATGTCGCGGTTGGTGATGATGCCGACAAGCATCCCGGCCGCGTCGGTCACCGGCACGCCGGAGATCCGGTAGCGGGCGCACAGCGAGTCGACCTCGGCGAGGTTGTCCTCCGGCGAGCAGGTCACCGGGTCGGTCACCATCCCGGCCTCCGACCGCTTGACGACCTCGACCTGGGCGGCCTGCACGTCGATCGGGAGGTTGCGCTGCAGTACGCCCATACCGCCCTGCCGGGCCATCGCGATCGCCATCCGGGCCTCGGTGACGGTGTCCATGGCGGCCGAGACCAGCGGGATGCCCAGCGTAACGTTCCGGGAGAGCCGGGTGCTGGTGCTCACCGCGCTGGGGATCACGTCCGACTCCGCCGGGAGCAGCAGGACGTCGTCGAAGGTGAGGCCGAGCATGGCGAACTTGCTCGGGACGGGGGCGGTGACGCTGTCGCTGGTCATAACAGGCGGGGGGCCTTCCTGGCGCGGGGTGAACGGGTCGCTGTGGCAACGCGTGGGCCTGCCCCTCATGATATCCGGGCACGCCGCCCGCCCGGCCCGGGTGGGCGGCCGGTAACGTGCAGGCCGTGCCGCACGACGCGTTGCCCCCAGACCCGTTCGCCGACGATCCCGACGATCCGGCTCGGGCGATCCTCGACGCCGAAGACCACCTTGACGAGCCGATCAGCACGGACGAACGCACCGAGCTGCTCGCGGATCTCTCCGATCTGGCCGTCTACCAGGCGTTGCTCGAACCCCGCGGTGTCCGCGGCATCGTCGTGGACTGCGGCGAGTGCGACGAACCCCACTACCATGACTGGCACCTGCTGCGTGCCAGCCTGGAGCAGCTGCTCGCCGACGGGCGCATGCGCCCGCACGAGCCCGCGTTCGATCCGAACCCCGGCGACTACGTCAGCTGGGACTACTGCCGCGGGTTCGCTGACGGCGTAACGGCCAACGAGAGCGCGTACTGACCTTTTCGCAGGTCATGATCCAGAAACGACAGCTAAAGGCCCCGGTGAGATCGCTCTCACCGGGGCCTTTTGCGTCTGCGTGCCTTTAGGGGCTGGGAACGTCCTGAGGCTGCCCGGAGCCACTGCCCGGCTCGTACCGCGGGCTACTGCCCGGATCCGTGCCGCTGCCCGTGCCGGGCGGCTGGCTGGTCGTCGGCGGGACCGGGGTGGTCGTCTCGACCGGGGGCGGCGTCGTCGGCGGCGGGGGTGTGGTGACCGGCGGGATCGTGCCCCCGGTGCCGCCTCCCGGCAGCGACGTCGGCGAAGCGGACGGCTGCTGCGCGGGCGGCTGCTGGCTCACCGACGTGGAACCGCTCGCGGACGGCAGCTGGGAGGTGGGCACCTGTGTCGGCGCACCCGGTTTCTGCAGCTGCTCGCTGAGCTGCCGGTGCTGCTCGATCAGCTGGTCGCGGTTGTCGGCGTCGGAGACCTGCGACAGCGCGGCCTGTGCGTCGTCGAGGGCCCTGCGGGCGTCGGCGAGCCGGTTGTCCGCGAGGGCGAGATTCGCCTTCTCGAGGTCGACCTTGGCGGTGGCCGCCGCCTCGACCGAACGCGCGTGGTCGCCGTAGAGGACCTTCGTGAGGCCCCAAAGAGTGTCGCCGGGCTGCGCGTCACGCGCGGCGAGCCCGGTGCCGGTGAAGGCGATGGCGAGCACGGCCGCCGCGGCGGCGACCGGGACCAGCAGGCGGCGCTTGCCACTGCGGCCACTGTGCTTGCGGACCAGCGCGGCCGTCTTGACCGTGGTCACCGCGGTGTCCACGTCCACGAGCTCGGCCAGCGGTTCGCTGTCGATGTCGCGGCGCCAGGCCAGGAGCAGGGCGTTGAGTTCCTGGTCACCGAGGCCGTCCGCGATCCTCGGGTCGGAACCGCCCAGCGCGTCCAGCAGCGCGTCGTCGGCCTGCACCGCGGACAGATCCGCGGCGCACTCGGACTCCGACGCCGTCATTCCGGCGGCGAACGCCGACAGCTCGAACTCGGCATCCGCCTCACGTCTGTGTTCACGATCCGACACTCAGATCACCTCCTCTGCGGCAAGTACCTTGCGCAGCCGCGCGAGTGCACGGTGCTGGGCGACGCGCACGGCGCCGGGGGTGGAGCCGACAGCGTCGGCGGTTTCTTCGGCGGACAGGCCGACCACGACTCGCAGCACGACGATCTCTCGTTGTTTGTCGGGCAGCACCCGGAGCAGCTGGGACATGCGCTCGTTCAACTCGCCCTGCAGGGCGCGCTGCTCGGGACCGACGTCACCCTCGATCTCATCGGGGACCTCGGCGACCGGTTCGGCGCGATTACGGGCCGCGGCGCGATGCGCGTCGGCGACCTTGTGCTGGGCGATGCCGTAGACGAAGGCCAGGAACGGGCGGCCTTGATCACGGTACGAGGGCAATGCCGTGAGCACCGCGAGACACACCTCCTGCGCAACGTCGTCTGCCGAAGCGAACGAACGCTCCTGCCTGCCAACCCGAGCGCGGCAATACCGCACCACCAAAGGACGGATGGCCGCCAGCAGCCGCTCTACTGCCTGGGGATCACCCTCGACAGCAGCGGCGACCGGCTCATCCAGTCCATCCCCCACATTGGCCATCGCAGACAACAGTCCCAGTGTTACGTATAGGCGTGCAAATAGTCCGGTGTGCGGCTTCTCGATCCCTCACGCCGGTGACAGCTACCGTACCTTCCGGGGCGGGTGACGTTCGCTCACGGTCGTCACCGGCGCGCCGCGGAAGCGGCGGCCACGGAAAACGGGCTCTTCCTGGCTCCTTCTCGCTCGTGCTCAAACTTTCACCGAGCGGAAACACAGGGAGGTACGGCGCTCGCGCGGAAGTGGCGCGGCGCCGGCCGGGGCGGCGGGGGATGGGGAGAAACCACGGCAGGAGTGACGGGGAACACAGGTACGGGCCAGGACTGTGCGCCCTGGCCCGCCGTCACCGTGAAGCTGTTGTCAGGAAGACGTCTCGCGGAGCTGGGCTCAGGAGACGAGACCGCGACGGAAGCCGTGTGCCACGGCTTGGGCCCGGTCGCGGACACCCAGTTTGCGGAACAGCCGCCGCGCGTGGGTCTTCACCGTGTCTTCGGAGAGGTAGAGCTCGCGGCCGATCTGGCCGTTGCTCTTGCCCTGACTCATGCCGCGCAGCACCTGGAGCTCGCGCTCGGTGAGCTGCACGCCCGGGTCGGAGGGCTGTCGGGGAGCCGGCACCGAGGTGCTGGCCAGCGTGTGCGCGAGCGCGGCGACCAGCTCCGGCCGGGACGCGTCCCAGCGGAGGTAGCCACGGGCACCACCGGCGATCGCGGCGGCGATGCTGCCCGCGTCGTCGGGAGCGCCGAACACGATCACGTTCGCCTGGGGGTTCGCGGAGACAAGCCGCCTGGTGGCTTCGACGCCTGTCGGGACCGCGCGTTGCGTTCCGACCAGCACGACGTCGACCGGCTGTCGGGAGTACCGGGCCAGCAGCTCGTCACCGTGCGCTACGCAGTCGATGCGACTGACCCCAGGCACCGCGGACATCACACGGGTGAGCCCTTCGCGGACACTGCGTCGGTCGTCGCAGATCAAGACCGTCGTCACGGGGTTTCCTTCCTGCAGCCGGGTGACATTCCACTTCCCCTATCGGACGCTTTAGCCCGAACCTTGACACGATCCGGTGGCTTTTTTAAAAGTTTCTTAGCCCGGATGCCGGAATGGGTCCCCAACAGGTCCAACACCATCAGGTGGGCACCCACGGCGATTCCCGTGCGATCCGCCTCCCGCAAGGATCTGCGCTTCGTAACACTCCGTGCAACACCTCGGCACTCCTGAATCGATACTTCTCGCCGTGTTCGGTCCCCAGATCGGCCGCGATCAGGCAAGCAGGCCAAATAAGTGAATTCAATTCGTATTTCTCGGCCGTTTCGAGGGCGCCAAGGACGAGGTCGGCGGCCCGGTCCCGATCAGCGGGACGACCGGCGGCGCACAGCGCCGCGCCGAGGACGAGCTCCGATTTGACGGTATGCCGACGCGCATCACGCGCACGCGCCAGCACGACCGCCCGCTCGGCCGGGGCGAGGGCTTCGGCGGCCCGCCCGGCCGCCAGCTCGATCTCGGCGTGGACCCAGCCCGACCTGACGGCCGTCCGCCAGGACTGTCCTTTTTGTCCTTCTTGTCCGGCCACACGTCCGGCCAACCGCCGGGCGGCGGCGATCCGGCCGAGCGCCAGGTTGTCCGCCGCGAGCCCGAGCAGCGCGTCGGCCGTGGCGCCCGCGGCGTCCAGCCCGTCCGGATCGGCGAGACCGGCCGGAAGCCGCGTGGCCAGGGAGAGCGCCTCCGCGTCGAGCACGCGGGCGGTGGCGTGCCCGCCAAGCTGACGGCGGTGCGACGCGAGCGTGCTCAGTGCCAGCGACACGACCAGCGGGTCACTCCCCCGGCGCAGGTCACCCAGAAGGGTCGCGGCGGCCGCGTAGCGCCCCTGTGCGCCCAGGACGACGGCAGCCAGCAGCCGGGCACGCGGCGGCGCGCCGGGCGGGACGGCCACCGGCGACCAGGGCAGCGGCCGCGCGCCGAACGCGGCTTCGGTCAGGGAGGTTTGCGGCACCCGTTCTTTCTAGCGCCTGCCACCGACAAGAACGTGCTCGATCCGGTCGGCGGCCTCGGGCAGGTCCCCCAGCAGCTCGACCTTGTCCGGCAGGGTGGCGACGTCCCAGCCGGGGCCGCAGGCGAACATCCTGCTGCGCTGACGGCCACGGGACACCCTGGCGAACAGCCGCGGGTCGGCCACGCCAGTGCGGTTGGCCCAGAGCACGACCGCGGCCGGGGCGCTGCGGCGCACGGCCACCGCGAGCACCTCCGCGGGCAGCGGCACGCCGAAGAGCTGAGCCCCCACCCGGCGGCCGGCCAGTGACGCGGCGAGGGCGTACATCGGCATGCTGTCGCGTTCCTCGGGGACGCAGCCGAGCAGGACCGGGCGCTGGTTGCGGGGCCGGTCGAGGACCGGCGTCGCCCGCACGAGGGCGGCGAACACGCATTCGGCGAGCAGGTACTCGACCTCGGCCCCGGCGCTGACCCCGCGCCACCGGGCGCCCAGTGCGCTGAGCACGGGTTCGATCACCCCGGTCCAGGCGGGCAGCGCGCCGAGTTCGGCGATCGTGTCGGCGAGCATCCGCTGCACCGCGCCGACGTCCATGGCGAGCGCGGCCGTGCTCAGCCGCCTGGCTAGGCGGGACGCGACGTCGTAGCGGCGGTCCGCGTCGTCCTCGGCGGTTTCGGGGGCGGCGGCCGCCAGTTCGCTGGCCACGGGCAGGACGAGCCCACTCTCCGGGACCTCGACGCGCACGCGGCCGCGGCCGTCGGAGCCGGCGCGGGGCATCTGCTCCAGGGCGTAGCGGGCGGCCTCGGCGGTCGAAGCGCCGCGCAGCAGTGCCCGCTGCATGACCTCCAGCCTGCCGATGTCCGAGCTGCCGTAGCGGCGGTGACGGCCGTCGGTGTGCCTGCTGGGGCCGAGGCCGTAGCGGCGATCCCAAGTTCTGAGGGTGGACGGGGCGACCCCGAGCCGGCGTGCGACCGAGGCCACCGGCAGGGTGGGTTCTCTTTCGCTGGACGCGGATCCCACTCGGCCCAATATCCAGGCACAGCCAGCGGCGGGCAACCGGAGGCCGAGACCCCGATCACACATCCGGGGGATGCCTAACGGCTGAATCCCCCGGAATCCCTTGAACAAGTATTGGCGCGCTTCTAACGTTACGGCCGTTGCACCGAATGGAGTAGCCGCACCACAGCAGAGCAGCTTGAAGGCATCGACCGGATGACGGAGGCGGTCACGATGGCAGACACGCGCAGGCTCCCAGGACCCAACGCAGACGTATGGGACTGGCAGCTGGAGGGGTCGTGTCGGGGAATGGACAGCGGGTCGTTCTTTCACCCGGACGGCGAGCGCGGTCCAGCGAGAGCACGCCGTGAGGCCAGGGCGAAAGCAGTATGCCTGGCTTGCCCGGTCCTGGAGATGTGCCGCAGCCACGCACTGGCGGTGCACGAGCCCTACGGGATCTGGGGCGGGCTCTCCGAGTCCGAACGAGAGAACCTGATCAAGTCCGGAAAACGCGCGCTGAGCATGTCAGCCAGCTGAACCGGCAGGCGCGAAAGGGGCGGCATCCACCTCGGATGCCGCCCCTTTCGCCTGCTCAGGGCCTGGGCCAGCTCGCCATGGCGAGGTCGATCGCCCGGTCGAGCTCGGCCCGATCCGCGCCGTCGCGGGCCTGCAGCGACAGGCCGTGGAGGACGGTTGTGTAAAACGTGGCCAGCGCGCCGACGTCGGCGTCCTCGGCGAGTTCGCCCTCCTCGACACCCTGGCGCAAACGTTTGCGCAGCTTGTCTTTGGTGGCCGCCCGGAGCTCAGCGACATAGTCGTGGACACCCTGGCTCGCGCCCGTGTAGTTCGTGGCGGCCAGCACGACCATGCAGCCCGTCGGGTGTCCTGGCTCGCAGTAAGCCCGCGCGTTGTCGCGCAGCATCGCCTCGACGGACGCCCGTGCCGTCGGCTGCTCGCGAAGGGCCCTGGCGGTGTACTGACCGTCGGTGACGCCGTAGAGCTCGAGGGCTTCGCGGAACAAGGACTCCTTACCGCCGAATGCCGCGTACAGGCTGGGCGGGTTGATGCCCATCGCCGCGGTCAGCTCGGCCAGCGACGCGCCCTCGTAGCCGCGCTCCCAGAAGACGTGCATGGCCTCGGCGAGGACCTTTTCGCGGTCGAACGCGCGGGGACGGCCTCGAGGTGACATGGACCACTTTCTGTAACGAGCGATACAAAAACCCTTGACGGTTCATTCTAGAACCAGTTTTCTGTATCGACCACTACAGAAAAGAAGGGGCGGCCATGAGCACTCTGACGGGCAAGATCGCGCTGGTGACGGGCGGCAGCAGGGGCATCGGCGCGGCGATCGCCACCCGGCTGGCCGAGGACGGCGCCGACGTCGCCATCACCTACGAGCGGGCGCGGGACCGGGCCGGGAAGGTCGTCGCGGAGATCGAGGGGATGGGCCGCCGGGCGGTCGCGATCCAGGCCGACAGTGCCGACGCCGACGCGGTCCGCGCGGCCGTGGACCAGGCCGCGGCCGAGCTGGGCGGCCTCGACATCCTGGTCAACAACGCCGGGATCTTCCCGACCGGGACGATCGAGGAGCTGACCGTCGAGACGATCGACCGGACGCTGGCGATCCACGTGCGGGCGGTGTTCGTGGCCGCGCAGGCGGCGGTGCGGCACCTGCCCGACGGCGGCCGGATCGTGTCTATCGGCAGCGACCTGGCGGAGCGCGCGCCTTGGCCTGGGCTGAGCCTGTACGCGGCCAGCAAGTCCGCGCTGACCGGGCTGACCAAGGGGCTGGCGCGCGACCTCGGCGCGCGGGGGATCACGGCGAACGTGGTGCACCCCGGCTCGACGGACACGGAGATGAACCCGGCGGCCGGCTCGCACGCGGCGGACCAGCTGGCGGGCATCGCGCTGGGGCACTTCGCGGAGGCGTCGGACATCGCCGCGACCGTCGCCCACCTGGCGGGCGAGGGTGGCCGCTACATCACCGGTACGTCCATCACGGTCGACGGCGGATTCACCTCATGAGCCCCACCAGCCCCGCGCGTTTCCAGTTAGCGGGCTAACTGGAAA
>NZ_JAYMZS010000167.1:0-15124 GCF_035828755.1 Amycolatopsis sp. H20-H5
GGGTGACGGGGGTTACCACATCCACGCCTTCGCGCTGGCCGACCCCGACCAGTCGGCCGAGGCGCAGCACCAGTCGGGCGACTAGTACCTCGCGTTCAACGGCCTGGCCAACCACGGCGCCGACGACGGCCCGGCGGTCACCCCGAAACTCACCTGGGAGGAGTACCAGCGCGGCTGACGGCCGAGCTCACGCTCGGCCCGTGACTGCCCCTGAAGGCCACCTTCACGGCGTAAAACGCTGTGAAGGTGGCCTTCAGGGGCACTTGGCTCGGTCTATTCGGACCAGCCGCTGAGGCGGGTCAGGAGGCGTTCGAGCACGGCCGGGTCCGCGGCCACCGGGGCACCGGAAACCGGTTCGTCCACCAGGGTCCGGCGGCCCTCGCGCCGCGGCAGCCGCACCTGCCCCGCGGTGAGCCCGCCGGGCAGCGGCAGCTCGCACCACGTGGTCCGGCCGTGGGGTGCGTGGCGGTCCACCCCCGTCCGTTCCCCGGGGGTGGACCGCGGCGGCGCCAGGTCCGGCAGGTCGTCGTCGACCTCGATGACGAGCATTTCGCCCTGCAGGCGCAACCGCACGGTGATGAACGCCGGCGCCGCGGCGCTGCTCGCGTCGACCACCGCGCCCACGAGCCGCCCGGCCGTGGCGGTGACCTGCGCCAGCATCGGCAGCAGCGACCAGTCCATGAGGATCAGGCGGACGAACAGTTCGGTGCAGGGGAGCGCGCTCGGCTGCGCCACGAGCTGGAGATCGTCCACCTGGGTGGTGTGCGTGGTCAAGCCGGACCTCCTCGTCGGTCTTCGGCCCCGCCCCCGCGGAGTCCGTCCGGGTCACGCATCATGCCATTCCCCTGGCCGGGCGCGATATCGGGCGGTCGTTACCGCGGCGCGGGTACGACAAAGAAGACGTATCACCCCACTCGCCGGGATGAGCGAACAGGCGGGCGACGCCGGAACGCGCGACAATCGTCGAAGAGAGGTGCGGTCAGTTCGCGACGGAGGCAGGTCCCTGATGTCCGACTACAGCCAGAACGATCGGTACGAGCGTCCCGGGCTGGACGCGGGCCGGTTGTGGGCTGGTGGCGTCGCTTCGGCGGTGGTGGCGGCCCTGCTGGCCGTCGTCGGCCTGCTGATCGCGCGGGGCATCTTCGGTGTCGAGGTCCTCGCGCCGAAGGGCGAAGGCGTGTGGGGCAACGCCAGCACGACCACCTACGCGATCGTCGCGGCGGTGGTGGCCCTGCTCGCGACCGGGCTGATGCACCTGCTCAGCGTCGCCACCCCCGCGCCCGGCCAGTTCTTCGCCTGGATCATGGTGCTGGTGACGCTGATCGCGGTGGTCCTGCCACTGACGCTGACCGTCCAGCCGAGCGCGAAGTACGCCACGGCCGTGATCAACCTGGCGCTCGGCCTCGTCATCGCCATGGTCGTCAGCAGCATGGCCGCCAGCGCGCGCACGCTGCACAAACGCAGGCGAGCGACCGACGCGCAGGCGCCGACCCGCCAGTGGAACCAGGACCCGCCTTCCTCGTACTACGACCGCTGAGCCGTTCTTGCTCCACTGTGGACAGTGGGATCCGCCAGTGGGATCCGACAGTGGAATTCTCAGCGGGCGGCCAGCGTGCCGAGCTTCAGGTTCGGGGACTGCCCGCAGGAGTAGGTCGCGTTCTGCAGGATGAAGGGATCGCCTGCCCGGTCGGCGTGACCGGCCGCCAGGTAGAGCTTCTTCATCACCGCGACCTGTGCCGCCGAATCGGCCTGGAGGAACTGGGCGCAGGTCGAGCCGGAGTCCAGTGAGGGCCCGAGCGAGTCCGAGAGCTTCCCGACCACCGCCTTGGCGCCGAAACCGAGGGCGATGATCGCGACGACGGCCACCACGGCGGTGACGATGCCGCCGAAGTGGTTCTTGGTGTTGCTGGTCCGCTCGCTCTGATCGACGCGGAGATCCCGGCCCGCGCCGAAATTGTCCCGCCCCGCGTGCTGCGCGAAACTCCCCGAGGTGGTGGTGGCGGACTGGTCGAGACAGGCACTCACCTCGCGGCGGAAGGAGTCGTCCGTCAGCTCCGGGCCGAGTCGCTGGGCCAGCGCGTTCCGGGCGTGCCGAGAGCCGGGATCGGTCTGCAGGTTCTGCAACACCCAGGATTCTCCTTTGCGGACAAGCCTTCCCGACACCAGGTTGAAGAGCCGGTTCGCCGCTGTGTCGGCGTCGCCGCTCAAAGAATTGGACAGCAGCCCGGCCAGCAGCGCGGCCGTTCGTCCTGCCAGATCCACGTGGTTCATGACTCGCTCCTGTTTCTCGGTGGCTGGTCCGCCGCCCTACCCGGCGGCGGTGATCCGGTCGAAGCCGTACGCCTGCCAGGCGGCGCGGACGGGCCCGTCGAGGGGGTCCGACTCGGCGCGCACGACGAACTCGCCGTCGATGTTGTAGATCGACAGGTACACCGTCACGCCCAGCGGCGGGGGTGGTTCGAGTGGCAGTTCGAGGCGGGTGCCGCCCCAGGTCGTCACGGTGAGGACGCCTTCGTGGCCGGGCGGGGGATCCCCGGCCGCGACGCCGTAGACGATCATCCGCTTCAGCTTGCGGCTCTGGCGCAGGTCGACGGTGAGGAGGTCGGGCCGCCGCCGGTCGGCGGCGACGACCGGAGCGCGCGCTGACGTCGCGTCGTCGTGCCGGACGGCCGCGTTGCTGCCGTCGGCGAGGGCGTACGCGCAGCCGAGCCGGAGCAGGTCCGGCGCGTTCGCCGCTATTCGCAGGACGCCGATCCCGCTCTGCAGGCGGGTGAGGGTGACCGTCGGCGCGTCCGGGGCGAGCACGGTCCGGCCGCCGGAGCGCGCTCGGCCGGCCACCCGCGCCGGACGCCGTGGCGGCTCCACGGTGTCGATCGTGGTGGCGGACAGGTCCAAAGTGGACGGAACTGGCGCGGCCGGGGCACGGCGGGTGCGGCGGCGAAGGAACGGCAGGTCCGTCCGGGCGGGCGCGCCGTGCGGGTCCGTGTTCACAACGGGACCCCGTAGTCCTTGGCCAGCCCGAGCACGCCGTCCGGGTAGCTTTCGCCGATCACCTTAAACTTCCAGCCGCCGTGGTGCCGGTAGACCTCGCCGAGCGACAGCGCGGTCTCCCCGTTCAGCACGGCCGCGAGGTTCTCCGACCGGACGAGCTCCCGGTTGTCCCGCGGGTCGAGCGCGCGGACACCGAGCTCCCGGAGCCTGCCGAGGCTGCGCCGCAGCCCGGTGCCCTCGTTGAGGTAGAGCACGACGACGATCCGGCTGATGGCCGGGGGCACCGCGGCGAAGTCGATTTCGACCTGTTCGGCGTCCTCACCCAGCACCTGCTCCAGCAGGCTCACCGACAGGCCGGGTTCGCCCAGCTGGTTGAAGAACACGAAATGCTCCGCGGACAGCGCTTTGCCACCGGCGTCGCAGAGGACGGCGGCGACGACCAGGTTTTCGTCGAGGATCCGCTCGGCGCCGCTCTTCCAGCGCACCCCGACGACGAGTCCTGGCAGGTCCGGGATCTCCCGGGTGAGCGCCACGTTCGCGCCGCGTTTCAGCTCGGTCATCACAGGTCCAGATCGGAGTTCGAGAACTTGGTGCGCAGGAAGTTCCCCTGGGTCGCCAGCGCGTCGGCGTCCCTCGCCCGAGCCGCTTCCCGCAGGGAAACCGCCTCGTGCAGCAGGGAATCCAGTTGCTCCCGCAGGGCGTCGGCCGCCGCCCGCCCGGCACTGCCGACGGTGAGGAACGTCCGCAGTGTCGTGGGCAGGTGGTCGGTGAGCAGGCCGGTGACCGTGACGGCCGTGTAGATGTCCAGCGAACGCGCGGTGCCGATGACCTCGCGGAGCACGTCACCGATCTCCCGCGCGGTCACCACCGCGTCGCCAGGCAGCCGTCCGGCGCTCGCGTTGACGTAGCGCGCGAACGTGGCCGCCTCGGCGAGCAGAACGCCAGGGTCGTCGGCCGGATCGGGATCGGCCACCGGCCGCGCGACGGGTTCGCCGTCCCTTCGGAACCAGTGCATGCGGCTCAGCCGACGGCTTCTCGTCGCCGGGTCCGCTCGAGGTAGGGCTTGGCCCGCTCGATCTGGCCCTGGAGCGCGTTCACGGTCTGTGCCATGGAGTCGGTGGCCTGGACGCGGAAGGTGTCGAGGGCGTCCATGGTGGCGAAGACATTGTCGAACGCGGCCTGGAGCTTGGCGACCTCGATGGTCGAGGACGCGGCCTGCTGGTTGATCTCGGCGCCCTGCACCTGCAGCTGCCGGGAGGTCGCTTCGATCAGCGCCGACGTCGTCGTGTTGAGCGCCGAGACCTGCTGCAGCACCAGCTTCTGCCTGGCCAGCGCCTGCGACACGATGATCGCCGTCCGCAGCGCCGAGATCGTCGTGGTCTGCGCCCGGTCGACCCCCTTGATGAGCTCGATGTTGTTGCGCCGCACCAGATCCAGCGCGAGGTAACCCTGCACGGCCACCGCCATCTGCGTCATGATGTCCTGACGGCGCTGCCGGATCGGGAACAGCGCGTCGGCCTTGAGGGTGTCGGCGTCCTTGCTCCTGCCCCGCGCCTCCAGCTCGGCGATCTGCTGGTCCACCTCGACGTCGAGGGCACCGGCGAGTTCGTTGTACTCGCTCAGCTTGCCCATCGTCGTCCACATGGTCGTCTTCTCGGTGTCGATGCTCGCGTTGTCCTTGCGCAGCTCGTCCTGGCCCGAGTCCAGCGCCCTGATGATGGCGTTGAGGTGTGCCTGGGCCGATTCGTACTTGGCGAAGTAGCGGTCGATCCGGTCGCCGCCGGGCAGGAACTTCAGCAGTTTCCGCACGCCCTTGAGATCCGCGCGGTTCGGGTCGAGTTCGGTGATCGTGGACCGCAGGTCGATCAGCGTGCCGGACACCCGGGACTGCGCGTCGTCACGCTGCTTGCCCTTGCCGCCGAGCGAGGCCGCCGGGCGGTCCAGCATGCGGTTCGACATCCCCGCCACCGCCCGCATGTCCCGCTCGCCCATCGTCGTGATCCCGTTGATCTTCTGGGTGTAGGCGGGGGAGTTGACGTCCAGGGTGGCGAGGTCCGCGGCGAACGCCTTGGCCTTCTGGCGCAGTTCGGCCTGTTTGGCCTGTTCCAGTGGCACCGCGCCGGCGGCCTCCTCCTGGTCGACGACCTGGACCGGCGGCGGGGGCCGGAGAAAGAGCGCGCTGGTGGACGATGTCTCCGGTGCGGCGGGCGCCGCACTCGCGTTGAGGTCGAGCTCGGACATCGGGTGAACCTCCTCCGGGTGGCGGGGATGTCGGGGACGGTCTACAGGTGGCGCGACACCGTCGGCAGCAGGTCCTTGAACGTCCGACCGGAGGTGGGCGAGCCGATCGCCGTCATCGACCAGCCGGCTTCGTCGCGGCTCAGCTTCGCCATGATCTGCGCGGTGTGGCTGCCCGAGCCGGTGAGGTCGTAGCGGGCGATCTCGGTGTCGATCTCGGTGGCGTTCGACTCGTCGACCAGGCGGCAGAAGGCGTTCTCGATCTGCGAGAAGTTCTGACCGGTGAACGAGTTCACGGTGAAGACGATGGCGGCGACCTTGCGCGGCAGCCGGGCGAGGTCGACGGTGATCGACTCGTCATCGCCGTCCCCGTCGCCGGTCAGGTTGTCCCCGGTGTGCCGGACCGAGCCGTCGAGGCTCTTGAGCTGGTTGAACCAGACCTGGTCGACCAGGTGCCCGCCCGCGTCGAACAGCAGCGCGGAGGCGTCGAGGTCGATCGTCTGGCTCTTCATCCCGAAGAAGCCCCGCTTCTTCATCGCGTCCCAGCCCAGTCCCATGCGGACCCGGGTCAGGGTCGCGCCGTCGTGCTTGGTCAGCGACACACGCTGGCCCTTGCTCAGGCTCACGGTCATGATGTCCGTCCTCAGTGTGCGGAAACCCGGAGGGGTTTCGGTTCGAACCCGCGGGATTCGCGCAGGGTCCGTGACGCGCGCCGGTTGCGGATGATCGACGACAGCAGGGCTGTGCCGATGAACCCGACGCCGATCAAGCCGGTCACGATCTCCGGCACGTCGTATCTGATGGTCAGCAGGAGCAGCACGGCCAGCGCGCCGATCGCCCACTGCGCCCCGTGTTCGAGGTAGGCGTATTCGTTGAGCGTTCCCTGGCGGACCAGGAAGACGGTCAGGGACCGGATGTACATCGCGCCGATGCCGAGCCCGATCCCGATGACGACCGGGTCCGAGGTGATGGCGAACGCGCCGATCACGCCGTCGAAGCTGAACGTCGCGTCCAGGACCTCCAGGTAGAGGAAGAGGAAGAACGCGGCCTTGCCCGCCACCTTGACGAGCCCGGGGGCGCTGCCTTCGTGGTCCGGCTCGAACAGCTCGCCGACGCCGTTGACGAGCACGAAGACGATCAGGCCGAGTGCCCCGGACACCAGCACACTGACCGGTTTGTCGCCCGGTGCGAGGAAATTCGCCGTGAGCAGCAGAGCCCCGCCCGCCACCACCACGGACAGCTGCTTGAGCCTGCCGATCCTGGCCAGCGGCTTTTCCAGCCATGACAGCCAGGTGAGCTCGCGTTCCTCGAAGATGTAGTTCAGGAAGAGCATCAGCAGGAACACGCCGCCGAAAGCCGCGATCGCGGGATGTGCCTCGTGCAGCACGGCGGCGTACGAGCCGGGCGTGTGGAGGTCGCCGCCCGCCATCGCGAGGTGGTACGCCGCGACCGGGGACAGCTTGGCCGTCACGCAGACGACCACGACCGGGAACAGCAACCGCATGCCCACGACGGCGACGAGCACGCCGACGGTCAGGAACAGTCGTTGCCATTTCTCGGTGAGCCTGCCGAGCACGGTGGCGTTCACCACGGCGTTGTCGAAGGAGAGCGAGATCTCCAGCACCGCGAGAATGGCGGCGACGGCCAAACCGGTGGTTCCGCCGTACCACAGGGCCAGTGCCAAGCCTCCGGCCGTGACGAGGAAAGCCCCGCCGAATGTCTTCAGTAGCATTTGCTTCCTCGCGTCTTTCTGTGGTTCTCCGGCGGCGTGGAATTACTCAGACGACATTGACCCCGTAGTCCTTGGCGATACCGGCGAGCCCGGCCGCGTAACCCTGCCCGACCGCGCGGAATTTCCAGTCCTCGCCGTTGCGGTAGATCTCCCCGAAGATCATCGCGGTCTCGTTCGAGGCGTCCTCGGAAAGGTCGTACCGGGTGATCTCACTGCCGTCGGCCTGGTTGACGACCCGGATGAAGGCGTTGCGGACCTGGCCGAATGCCTGCCCGCGCCCTTCGGCCTGGTAGATCGAAACGGGGAACACGACTTTCTCGATCTCGGCAGGCAGGTGCGCCAGGTCCACCTTGATCTGCTCGTCGTCGCCGTCCCCGCCGCCGGTCAGGTTGTCCCCGGTGTGCCGGATGGAACCGTCGGGGCTGGTCAGGTTGTTGAAGAAGATGAAGTGCTTGTCGGACAAGGCTTTTCCCTCGGCATTGAGGGCGATGGCGCTGGCGTCGAGGTCGAACTCCTCGCCGCTGGTGGTGCGCTCGTCCCAGCCGAGGCCGACGGTCACCGCGGTCAGTCCGGGTGCCTCCTTGGTCAGCGACACGTTGCCGCCCTTGGTCAGGCTGATTCCCATGGTGTCCTCCTGGTGAATAGGTTTTTATGGCGGTTTCACCGCGTTCCGGCGGATGGCATCACCCATGTCGCTGGGCCCTGGCCGGCTGTTACCGGCGGTGTGCTCCTTCATCCAATCGTCACGTTTTGCCGAATGTCGGCGAAAACAAACCAACAGGTGCGGTTTCCGTGTTCGACGGTTTCTTCTTCGGTGTACCGCTGCCGAAGAGTGAACACCGGCCGCGCAACGAATTGATGCCGGTGTCGGTGTCTGCCATCACATTGTCGTGTTTTTGTCGGGTATTCGAGGGTCCATTCCCGGCCGCGGTGGTGCATCGTGGTGGGGGTGGGCACGAATCGGATTCGACGGTCCCTGAAGGCCATCCTTGATGGCGTCCCCACGCGACGGCGTCTAACGCCGTCATGGTGGCCTTCAGGGACCACTCGGTGAGTGGAGTCTCGGCGAGATCAGGCCGAGGGGTGCCAGCCGATGCCGTAGGACCGGGCCGGGCGCAGGTCGCGGAAGTCGGCGTGGACCTCGCCGGAGCTGCTCGCCGTCAGCTGCTCGCGAATGGGGAACGAGTCCTCGGCGTCCTTGGAGAGCTCGCCGTCGATCCGCCAGACGCGGTCGGGGAGCCGGGCGCGATCGAACCGGACATTGAGCTCGAAGCGTTCGCAGCTGAATTCCGGCGTGCAGCAGTAGAACGGCGCGAGCAGGACGGGAACGCGGATGCGGAAGAAGAAGTCGTGCTCGTCCCCGGCGTCGAGCGCGCGGGGCGGCCGCAGCTGGAACGCGACCCTGGTCGAGGAGACCATGCGCTCGGAGTGCACCTCGCCGCCCGAGACGACGTCGATGCCGAGGCCGATCAGGTCGAGCGGCTCGCCGGTGGGCGCGGGACGGGCCAGCGAAATGCTGTGCTCGATCTCCTTGAGCCCCGGCACGTGGCTGACGATCCGCCGCGTCTCGAACACCTCGGCGCCGACGTCCAGCAGGACCATGCTGACTTCCAGCGTGGACGTGTGCCAAGGGCCTTCGCCGATCGCGGCGGCTCGTGAAGCAGGCGTGCCCGTGGCGGAGCGGGAGCAGGCGGCCTCGGCGATGAGGTAGATGACGTCGTCCGCGCGCCGTTGCATGGTGCGGACGTTCCGGTCGGCCCCGTCGCCCAGCTGGGTGAGCCGTGCGGTGTACCGCTGGTCCGCTCCGACGTCGAAGCCGAGCAGGATCTTCGCCGTGCGCCGCTGGGTCTCGGGCAGCCGGTCGATCAGGTCCAGCAGGGTGGTGACGACCTTCTCCCGCACCTGGCCGGGGGTGTCGCCGTCGACCACGCCGCAGGCCTCGCGCAGGTGCGTGCCCACCGCGCTGGGCAGCGACTTCGCCTGGACACCGAGGCCCTTGCGCAGGACCTTCAGCTCGGTCATGAGGGCGTCGATCTTCGTGGTGGACGTCTTCTGCTCCAAGCTGCCGCCTCCCTCTCGCCGCTTCGATCGGTGAGTGTACTCGCCCCCGGCCGCGTCGCGGCGACTTCCTCGCGCGGTTTCCCGGGGTTTCCGGAAAAAGGAAACAGTGCACGATAAAGCCGGTTTCCCGGTTTTCTACAAAGCAGTCAACAGGAAAGGTATTCTTTCTTCCCGGAATGGGAACGACGCTAGTGCAGGTGAAGTCATTCGAGCTTCTCCGCCAGATCGGAAACGCATTCCATCGGCGTCGTGACCATTCTGAGAGAGGGGGATCCCCATGCACACCCACTACATCTTCGCCGCGATCAGCCTGCTGGCCCTCGTGTTCGGCTGAGCGGCACCCGCCGGCCGGTGGCAAGCCCACCGGCCGGCCTTTCCTTTTCCCGTCCGCCACGGGATCATCGCGGTATGCCTGAATTCGGAGCGGAAGTGAGACGTCGCCGCCAGTCGGCCGGGATGTCGCTGACGGCGCTCGCCGCGGCCGTCCATTTCACCAAGGGCTACCTGAGCAAGGTCGAGAACGGCAAGGCGAGGGTCAACCGCGGTCTCGCCGAAGCCTGCGACCGGGCGCTCGCCGCCCAGGGGGAGTTGCTGGCACTGGCCGTGGACCCGGCGTCCCCGGCGCGGCGCAGCGGCGGGATCGTCGGCCTGCCCGAGGACACCCGCCATTTCGTCGGGCGCGAGGCCGAACTCGCCGCGCTTTCGACGTTGCTGCGCGGGCCCGGCGACCTCCGGGTCGGGGTGGTGCACGGGATGGCGGGCGCCGGCAAGACGGCCGTCGTGGTGGCGGCGGCGCGGCTTGCCGCGGACGCCTTTCCCGACGGCTGCCTCTTCTTCGACCTGCACGGCCACACACCGGGAGTCCCGCTGCTCTCGCCTTCAGAAGGCCTGAGACGGCTACTGCGCCTGCTCGACGTCGGGGACGGGCCCGTTCCCGCGGATCAGGACGGCCTGGCCAACCTGTTCCGCGACCGGCTGCGCGGCCGCCGGATGCTGCTTGTCTTCGACAACGTGCGCAGCGCCGAACAGGTCCGCCCGCTGATCCCCGGCGAACAGTCGTGCCGGGTGCTCATCACCAGCCGGGGCAGGCTGCCCGCGCTGGACGACGCCCGGCACATCCCGGTCCCGACCCTGTCGCGCCCGGCCGCGCTGGCGCTGCTGCGCTCGATCGCCGGTGACCGGGCCCCCGAGGACGAGACCGTGGCGGCCGAGATCGTCGGCCACTGCGGACTGCTCCCGCTGGCGGTCCGGATCGCGGCCGCCCGGTTCGTCGCCGGGGGCTGGAGCGCCACCCGGTTCCGCGACCGGCTGGCCGACGAGACGACCAGGCTGGCGGCACTGGACGACGGCGAGCGCAGTGTCGCCGCTGCCTTCGCCCTTTCCTACGAAGCACTTCCGGCGGACCAACGCCGCCTGTTCGGCCTGCTCGCCCTGCATCCCGCGGCGCCCGCGGAGGCCGTGTCGATCGACGCGCTGGCCGGTCTCGAAGCGGGCGAAGCCGACCGCCTGCTCGATCGGCTGCACGACGCTCATCTGGTTTCGCGCGACGCAGAGGGGGCGGTGGAGCTGCACGACCTGTTGCGCAGGTTCGCCGTGCGGTACGCGCTGCCGGAGATCGCCGAGGCGGAGCGGCGCGCGGCCGCTGCCCGGCTGGTCGGGCACACGGTGGCCGCGGTGGCGGCCGCGGACGAACTCGCCGAACCGCACCGGTTCCGCCCCGAGCTGGACTGCCCGCGCCCGGCCCACCTGTCCTATGTCGACGCGGACGGCGCGCTCGCCTGGCAGCGTGCCCAGTGGCCAGGGCTGGCTGGCGTCGTCGAGCTGGCCGCCGACCACCGGCTGTACCGGCACTGCTGGCAGCTGGCCTTCATCCTCAGGGCCTTCTTCTTCCGAGAGAGGCTCTTCGAGCCGTGGATCCGCACTCATCGGCGTGCGCTCGAGGCCGCCGAGGCGGCGGGCGACCTCAGCGCGACCGGCATGATCCTCAACAACCTCGGCATGGCCTGTGTCGAGTCCGGCGACCTCGACGAGGCGGTCCTCCTCCACGAGCGGGCCCGCGTCTGCTTCGCCGGGTCGCGCGACGAGCGGGGCGCCACCGACGCGTTGTCCAGCCTGGCCTGGGCCCGGCTCTACCGGGGCGACGCGGCCGCGGCACTGGACGACCTGACCGCGGTGCTGGCGCTCTACCGCGACGCGGGCCGGATCCGCAACGTGGTGATCGCCTTGCGGGGTTTGGCGTTCGCGTGTGCCGCGCTGAACCGGTTCCCCGAAGCGCGCCTCCACGCCGACGAGGCGCGAAGCCTCGCCCAGCTCCCGGTGGATCTCGCGATGTCGGTCACCTGCCTCGCCTGGGTCCACTTCGGAGCGGGCAGCTGGGAGGACGCGGGACGCCGCTACGCCGAGGCGGCCGAGCTGGCCGACCTGGCGGGTAGTGAGTACGAACGGGCCAGAGCGTTGCTGGGGCTGGGAAACGTCGCCGCCAGCCGGGGTGATCCGGAGGCCGCGGCCCGGTACTGGGCCGAAGCCGCCGCCTACCGGGTCACCCTCGATCCGGTCGTGCTCGGGGAGGCCAGGAGCCACCTCGAGCTGACCGGGCCGGCGCGCCCGATCAGAAGACGATGAAGAAGATGAGCCTTCGCGCCTGCCACGTCCAGATCCGGTAGGTGTAGCGCAGGGTCACTCCCGCGAGTGCGAGCAGGAGCAGTCCGGTGAAGACCGACGCGCCGGAGATCACGGTGCAGCCGGCGATCGTGAGGCCGACCGTCCACAGTGTCCAGAGCGTGCCGTAGAACGCTCGCTTTCCTTGGCCGTAGGGATGTGCCACCGCGGTGGCCCGGGCGGATCCCGCGGGCGGTTGTGCTTCGGTACTCATTTTTTCCTCCTGGGTCGACGGTCCGTGCGGTCAGTGGAAGGACAGCTGGAGTTCCTTCAACTCGTCGTCGGGATGTGCGGGGCAGTACTCGAGGAACTTGCTCCGGTAGCCGGGGCCCGCGATCCTGTCCAGTGCGGTGACCTGGTCGTGGTACGCCGCTGACCAGCGGGTGGCGAGGTCGAGTTGTTCCGCCGCGGGTTTCTGCAGGTATTCCTCGCAGGTCACGCTCAGCGGGTCCGAACCGCACGCCGTGGTGACCCCGCCCAGCAGTAAGGTCACCAGGATCGCGGGCACCGCGTTTCTGCTGATTTTCATCGCCCTTCCTTCGCATCGTGTTTCCGTGCTTCGGTTTCCCGCAGAGTCGCCTCCGGTTCACGCCGTGTTGCGCGGTGGCCGTTTGTTGTCGGGAATGTGTCGCGTTAGGCAGATACGGGATGAGCCCATTACATGATTTTTTCCCTCTGGAAACTGGCCAAAAGCCGGACACTTTCCCGATCGTTGTCCCGCACTCGTAGCGAAAACCCGGTGACCGGCGATCCAACGGCCATGACTACGCACTGAATGAGGAGAGGCGAACAGAAATGGAACCCGAGTTTGCCGGCCGGTACCGGCTCGGCGAAGTACTGGGCCGGGGCTCGCTGGGCGAGGTCCGGGCCGGGACCGGCCCCGGCGGGCAGGAGTTCGCCTGCAAACTGCTGCCCGCCGGGCTGGCCCAGGTACAGGGGACCGTCGTCCGGTTCCTGCGCGAGCAGGCGGTGCTGGCCGGGCTGACGGACGGGAACCTGGTGACACTGCACGACCTGGTGATCGACGGCGAAACCGTCGTGCTGATCCTCGACCGGGTCTCCGGCGGTTCACTGCGTGACCGGCTCACCGCGTCGGGAACCTTGCTGCCGAAGGAGATCGCGCGGATCGCGTGCGGCATCGCGACCGCGCTGCACGTCGTGCACGAGGCGGGGGCCGTGCACGGTGACCTCCGGCCGGAGAACGTCCTGATGGACGACACCGACGCCGTCCGGGTGCCGAAACTGACCGACGCCGGGGTGTTCCGGCTCGGTCCCGAGGCGGACCCGGCCCGCGGTTCGCTCCTCACCGCGTCGAGGTACGCGGCGCCCGAGGTCGTCGCGGGCGCCGAGCCCACCCCGGCCGCCGATCTGTACGCGCTCGGTGTGGTGATCTACGAACTGTCCTGTGGCGTGCCCCCGTTTCCCGGGGGTTTCGTGCGCCGGGCCGGGGAGGAACCCGGGCGCCCCGCGGATCTGCCGCAACCGCTGTGGGAGCTGATCCGGGTGCTGCTCGCGATGGATCCCCGGGTCCGCCCGGCGGCGGACCGGGCCGCCGCGGTGCTGAACGCGATGCAGCCGGACCTCGCCACCAGCCCCGTCGGCGCGCGCCTCACGCGGCCTCCGCGGCCGGATCCCGGCGCACCGCAAGGGGAAACCGCCGGAGCCCAGCCTCCGCCGAGGATCGGAGAAGACTTGTCCAGCGAACCGTTCTACACCCCGCCCCCGCGCCGGAAGAAGAAAGTGGTGCCGATCCTGATCGTCGCCGCGGTCGTCCTCGGCGGCGGGATCACCGCGCTGACGACGTTCGGCTCGTCCGCCGACGACGCCGCGCCCGCGGTGCCGTCCGCCGCGCCGGGCACCTCCGCGGTGCCGTCCGCCGCCGTCGCACCCGTACCGGCCATGACCGCGGCTCCGGCCGTCACCCCCGAACTGGTCGGCAAGAAGCTCGCCCAGGCACAGGACTTGCTCGGCGCCGGGGTCCGGGTGGAGACGGTCGGGTCGGTCGAGCAGACGGCCGAACCGGGGACGGTCATCGCGCAGGAGCCGAAGGCGGGGGCCGCGCTGAACGGGCACATCGTGCTCACCGTCGCGCAGGCGCCCGTCGAGGTGTATCTGAGCGACCTGGATCCGGTCAGCGGAAACTGGACGAACGTCAAGCAGACCGGCGCGGTGGCCGGTCAGACCTACCAGCGCACCGTGTCCAGGGGCGTGTCGCCCTGCTCCGAGCCGGGGGCGGTGGAATACAACGTCTCCAAGGGCTACCGGCGCCTCGTCGCCGCCGCGGGGATGGACGACAACTCGGGGGACGCGGACCTGAAGGTGCAGGTCGAGATCTTCGGTGACGGCCGCAAACTGCTGTCGACGGCGCTGGAGCTCGGCAAGCTGACCCCGGTCGACCTCGACCTCAGCGGGGTGCTGCGGCTGAAGATCTCTTGGCAGGCCGTGAAGTCGAAGGACTGCGCCGGAACCGGCAACGACGCCTTCGACCTCGGTGAGGCGAAACTGCTCGGCCTGCCGGGGGAGGTGCCCGCCGCGACCTCGGCCACGCCCACCGGCTGAGCCGGGGTCGTCCCGCCCGCCTGCCCGGTCCGCCCCTCGGCGGACCGGGCAGCTTCCGTCCCTACTCGAACAGGGTCGGGTTGCCCCAGGCGAGCGCGGGCAGCTTGTTCGAGCGTCCGCCCGCGAGCATCGCGCCCGCCATCATCGGGTGCACCGTGGTGCCCGCCCGGTAGGCGACCAGCCGCAGCCGCAGCGTCCCGGTGACGTCGTGCGCGATCCACGCGGGCTTGCCGATCCGCACCTCGGCCTGCGGCTGGGCCACCCCGTCGAGAAACACCTGGAAGTACCCGGTCTGCCCGGCCTCCGCCGCGTCGTCGAGCACCCCACCGACCGCCTCGAACCGGCTGAACCGCCGCGCGAGGTTGTACTCGATCACCCCGCGCGGCTCGTGGGCGAACATCGAGGGCTGGTAGACGATGCTGTCGCCGCGGTGCAGGCCGTCGATTTCGGCGCCGGTCAGCTGGATGTCCGAGCCACGGGTGACCGGCTCCAGCGTCGTCGTCAGCAGGAACGGACTGGGCGCCTTGGTCCGGTTCGGGCGTTGCCCTTTCGGCTGTTCCGCGCCCCGATAGGGGCCCATTTTCGGCAGGGTGAAACGGGCGACCCCGGTGAACGCGACCAGTAACTCGCTGATCCCGTCCATGGTGAATTCCGTGATGACGTACCGCGTGGTGGAATGCGCGTTGAGGAAAGACGGGATTTCCTCCATGCGCCGGCCGGGCAGAACGACCGGAAGAATGCGCCGGGTGGCGCGTGGGAGGCACGGCAAAGGCAAGATCACGTTGAGTGACATTGGTTGCGTACGGTAGCGATGATAGCGAGCGCTCTGAGTGGGCTGCGGGCGATCCGTTCGGTCGTTCGTTTGATGGCGTTGGTGCCGTTGAG
>NZ_JAYMZS010000168.1:0-15019 GCF_035828755.1 Amycolatopsis sp. H20-H5
GCCCAGGCCGCCCACCAGGCTCACGAAACACCCACCGCGCTGTCGTATGCCACGTCGGAAAGAACCCCAAAACGGACACAAGAGCCACAAACGCAACGAACCAAACAGGTTAAACAACAAGCTGAGGTAACTCAAGTCCCCCCAGCCGACCACGGCTGAGGTGACCCAAGTCTTTTGATCTTTTGGAGTCGCGCCTTTTGGCCGAAGGCCCCAGGATCTCGATGGCAGGGCGCCATCCAGCGCAACGCGACATCACCCCTCAGGGAGCGCCCTGGCAGCGAGATCCTGTTCGGCGCGATAAAGAATTCAGTCGGCGCGATAGAAGATCAAGTCGTGGCTGACGCGCGCTTCGTCGATCGCACGGTTCTCGAACTTGGTGATCGGGCGCCACTCCGGCCGCGGCGCCCAGCCGCCGGGCGCGTCGGCGTGCCGGTTGCGCAACGCGGGCTCGGCCGAGCACACCTCGAGCATCTGCTCGGCGTAGTTCTCCCAGTCCGTCGCCAGGTGGAACGTCCCGCCCGGCGTGAGCCGCGACGCGACCAGCGCGACGAACCCCGGCTGCACGATCCGCCGTTTGTGGTGCTTCTTCTTCGGCCAGGGGTCCGGGAAGAACAGCCGCACCCCGGCCAGCGAGCCCGGCTCGACGTGCTCGGTGAGCAGCACGACCGCGTCGCCGTGCATCAGGCGCAGCGTGTCCACGCCCAGCTTTTCCGCGCGCAGCATGAGCTGGCCGAGGCCCGCGTCGTACACCTCGGCGGCGACGTAGTTGAGCTCCGGCGCGGCGGCCGCGAGCTGGGACGTCGTCTCGCCCATGCCGGAGCCGATCTCCAGCAGCACCGGCGCGGACCGGCCGAACCAGCCGTCGAAGTCGACCGGCCCGGCGGGCAGCTCCTCGACCGTCCGGCCGAGTTTCGGCCAGTGCTCGTCCCAGGCACGCTGCTGCCCGACGGTCATCCGGCCGCCGCGTTTGACGTAACTGACGATGCTGCGGAGTCGGGGCTGGTCCAGGTTGTCCACGTGCCCAAACTAGTGGGGCGTCAGCGGCCAGCTTCGAACTCCCCCAGCCGGGAGCGCAGCCCGGCCAGCCCGGCCACCGGGATCGGTTCCGGGGTCCGGCCGCTGTGCGCGGGCAGGACGTCGATCCAGCCTTCGTGACGGTCGGTGTTCACCACCGTCGTCGGGATGGCGTGCCCGGACTTCCCGCGCTCCGAGGGCATGAACTCCCAGTACCCCGACTCGCCGTCGGCGGCCCAGGGCGCGAACTCCCAGCCCGGCCTCGGGCCGAGCAGCTGGGCGATGCGGTCTTCGATGCGGAATCCGTGGGCTCGCGTCTCGAGCCTGCCGTCTTCGATCGCCCGCAGCCACCACGGCGCGGGCACCGGCCCGCCCATCCCGCTGGACGCCCGGAACAGGGCGAGCACGTGGTCTTCCGGCGCCCGATGTACCCAGGCCCGGCGTAGTTCGGCTGGTTTGATCGCGGACGCGGCTGATCGGGGCAGTTCGATCGCCTGCGACCACTCGAGCCCGAGCATCGGCTCGAGCCGGGGCTGGTTGTCCGCCGTTCGGGCATGGGGAATGGGGTTTTCAAGTCCCTGACCGGTATCCACCGTCAAGGCTCACCTCCGTGGAGCTGGACGAAATTCGACGCGCTCTCTTCTGAATATTGCCTGGTCATAACAGTATGTCCGCTTCCTGTGAGAGAAGCCACAAGCTCTTTACGTGGTCTTAATCCAGATGGCTCAGGTATTACGACCGCGGTCACGAATCGCGGCGGAGGTTGATCACCACGCCCGCCGCGAAGAAGCCGAGACAGATGATCGCGAAATAGACCCCGTAGCCGATCGGGCCCAGCGGCGGCGCGCCGAGCTTCAGCGGCCCGGCGCCCAGGTCGGCCCCGGCGAACTGGCTCGCCGCGTAGAACGGCATCCACTGGTGGATGTCGTCCCCGACCGTCGGGATGAACAGCACCAGCCCCTCGACGAGCTGGGTCCAGACGAGCGCGATCCCCAGCGTGAGGCCGACACCGCGCAGCAGCAGCCCCAGCCCGACGCCGAGCAGGCCGGTCAGCAGGAAGGTCAGCACCTGGCCGAACACGATCCGCCAGTCGGCCGCGGTGTGCAGCGCGAGGTCCGCGTCCGGCTTGATCAGCGTCGCGAGTCCCCAGCAGCCGACCCCGACGATGAGGCCGATGGCCGCGGACAGCGTCCCGACGACGGCGCCCTTCGCCAGCAGCGCGGGCGTCCGCGACGGGACGGCCTGGAAGGTCATCCGCATGGTGCCCCAGTTGAACTCCGACGCGGCCGCGAGTACGGCCAGCACGAGCACGACCGTGCGGCCCTGTGCGCTGGCGATCTGGGTGTTCGCCACCGTCGGCACGATTTCGCCGCCGGACAGGGAGAAGAACAGTGCGGTGAAGCCGAGGGTGGCCACCACCGCGATCCCGGCGCACCACCACGGCGACCGGGTGCTGAACAGCTTGATGCGTTCGGCCTTGAGCACACTCATCGGACGGCTCCAGCCTGGAATTCGACGGCTTCGCTGGTGAGCTCCATGTACGCCTGTTCCAGCGAACCGGTCTGCGGGCTCAGTTCGTGCAGCGTGGCACCGGCCGCGAAGGCGAGTTCGCCGAGCGCGTCACTGTCCATTCCGGACACCACGAGCGCGCCACCGGACTCCTCGAAGCCGATCCCGCGCTCGGTCAGCGCGATGCGCAGCGCGGCGAGGTGCGGACTGCGCACCTTGACGCCGTCGCCCGCCGCGCGCGCGACGAACTCGTCCATGGTCCCCTGGTAGATCAGTTTGCCGCGGCCGATCACCACCAGGTCCTGCGCGGTCTGCGCCATCTCCGGCAGCAGGTGGCTCGAGACGAACACGGTCCGGCCGTCGGCGGCCAGCGACTCGAGCAGCCGCCGGATCCACGCCATGCCCTCGGGATCGAGCCCGTTGACCGGCTCGTCGAACAGCAGGACCCGCGGGTCGCCCAGCAGCGCGTTGGCGATGCCGAGCCGTTGCAGCATGCCGAGGGAGAACCCGCCCGCGCGCTTCTTCGCGACGCTGGTCAGGCCGACGAGCT
Source organism: Amycolatopsis sp. H20-H5 (assembly GCF_035828755.1). Taxonomy (NCBI): domain Bacteria; kingdom Bacillati; phylum Actinomycetota; class Actinomycetes; order Pseudonocardiales; family Pseudonocardiaceae; genus Amycolatopsis; species Amycolatopsis sp. H20-H5. Next base: position 3,074 of record NZ_JAYMZS010000168.1, read on the forward strand.
CCAGCACCTCGTCGACTCTTTTGTCCGGCAGGTCGTTGGTCGCGGCGATCCAGCGCAGGTGCTCACGGGCCGTGCGGCCCGGGTGCCGCCAGGTCGCGTCGAGCATCGCGCCGACCGTCCTGAGTGGATCGGGCAGCCGCCGGTACGCCTTGCCCTCGATGCGCACCGTCCCGGCGGAGGGCGTGTCCAGGCCGAGGATCATCCGCATCGTGGTGGACTTCCCGGCGCCGTTGGGGCCGAGGAAACCGGTCACCCGGCCTGGTTCGGCGGTGAACGACAAGTCGTCCACCGCCACCGTGTCGCCGTAGGCCTTGGTGAGCCCGATCGCTTCGATCATGGGTCCGACTCTAGTGAGGACAAGCACCGCTGGGAAAAGGGAGAGGCCCGGGTCGCCCCCCGATTTCGGCGACCCGGGCCTTTCTTCCCCTTGTTCCCCTTCCGGGCGGTTCGGCCCCCGCCGAAGTCGCCCGGTTTCTTCCCTGCGGAAGTCTTTTCTCAGGCGTCGCGCTTCTTCGCGACGCCGATCGCGACGGCCATCAGGACGAGCGCGAAGCCGGCGAAGTAGGCCAGCGCCCAGCCGGGACTCAGCACCGCGTCCGACGGCGGCGGGCCGTCCGCACCGGCGCCCGGCGAGCCGCGGAGGAACTTGTCCGCGACGTTGAAGGGCAGCCACTTGTGGATGTTCGGCCCGACCGTCGGGATGAGGCTGACCAGGCTTTCCACCGCCAGGCTGTAGATCAGCAACAGTGCGATGGCGCCGGCGCTGTGCCGGATCAGGATGCCGACGGCGACCGCGATGATCGCGGCGATCGCGAACAGCACGCCGACCCCGGCGACGTTCGTCCATTCGGCGGCGGTGTTCAGGCCGAGGTCGTTGTTCGGCCGCAGCACCGACGCGAGTGCCCAGGCGCCGAAGCCGCCGAGCTCACCGATGACCAGTGCGAGCAGCCCGACGACGGCGGCCTTGGCGGCCAGCACCGAGCCGCGGTGCGGGACGGCCTGGAAGGTGGTGCGCATCGTGCCGAAGCGGTATTCGGTGGTGACCGAAAGCGCGGCCAGCACCATGATCACCGCGATGCCGAAGTTGTAGCCGAATTCCGTGGTGCCGACGTCGATGGCGACCGAATCGGGTGCGGTCCCGGCGATGAGGGCGCCGAAGCCGATCGTGATCACCAGGGTGATGAGCGCGCACCACCACGGCGACCGGGTCGTGAACAGCTTTATGCGTTCTACGGCGAGCAGAGTCATGATTTTCTCGGTTCCTCGGGAAAGTTTCGGCTACTGGGCGGTGGGCGCGAGCGCGTGCTTGGCCTCGGTTTCGATCCCGGTGTGGTACTCGACCGAGTCACCGGTGATCTGCATGAAGGCCTGTTCGAGCGAGCCGGTCTGCGGGCTCAGCTCGTGCAGCACGATGCTGTTGGCCGCGGCGATCTCGCCGATCTTGTCGCTGTCCATCCCGGCGACCACCAGTGCGGTGTCGGCGTCGGTGACCTCCGCGCTGGCCCGGATCAGCACCTCGCGCAGCAGCGGCAACTGCGGTGAACGGACCTTCACGGTGTTCTCCGCCGCCCGGGAGACGAAATCCTCGGTGGAGGAGTGGGAAATCAGCTGTCCCTTGCCGATGACCAGCAGCTGGCTGGCCGTGAGCGCCATCTCGGAAAGCAGGTGCGAGGACACGAACACGGTCCGGCCCTCGTCGGCGAGGCGGTGCATGAACTTCCGGATCCAGAGGATGCCCTCCGGGTCGAGCCCGTTGACCGGCTCGTCGAACAGCAGCACCTCCGGGTCGCCCAGCAGCGCGGCGGCGATCCCCAGCCGCTGCGACATCCCGAGCGAGAACCCGCCGGCGCTCTTCTTGGCGACCGTGGACAGCCCGACGACGTCGAGGACCTCGTCCACCCGCCTGGCCGGGATGTTGTTGGACCGGGCCATCCACGACAGGTGCGCGCGCGCCGAGCGGTTGGGGTGCACCCACTTCGCGTCCAGCAGCGCGCCGACCGTGCGCAGCGGGTCCTTCAGGTCGCGGTACAGCTTGCCGCCGATCCGGACCTGGCCCGAGGTCGGGTTGTCGAGGCCGAGGATCATCCGCATCGTCGTCGACTTGCCTGCGCCGTTCGGCCCGAGGAAGCCGGTGACCTTGCCCCCCTCGACTGAGAACGACAGGTTGTTCACCGCCACCGTCTGGCCGTAGCGCTTGGTGAGGCCCACTGCCTCGATCATGTCTGCTCCTTCGGTACGGCTCCCCGCCGTGACGCGTGGTGCTGTTCTTGATGTTGCTCGTGGTGTTGCTGAGTTGTCCCCGGTGCTTGCGAGCTTTCACCCCCCGGTGAAGGCGATACCCATAGTGACCGACTCGATGGGCCAAGCGCGTCATCCTGTGGGGCGAACCTTGTACCAGACCTGAGACGTAGCTTGGCCTGTCCGGAGTAGCGGCGCGATCCGTGAAGACCCTGAGCCAACCCTGAGGTTGCCCCGGGGTGACCCGGTTGCGAGCATTAATGAACGGTGGTTCAATAACTAGATGGCTCGCCCCCGCAGCATCAGCAACGAGCGTCTGATCGCCGCCGCGGGCATCGTCATCGGGCAGTCTGGTCCCGGGTTCACGCTTGCCCAGGTGGCGGCCGAGGCGGGGGTCGCGGTGGGCACGGTCGGGCAGCGGTTCGGCTCAAAAAATGGCCTCTTGCAGGCACTTTCCCGGCTCTCGACCCAGCAGTCCGTCGATCGGATGCGGGCCGTGGCACTCGGCTTGGACCCGCTGGTGGGGCTTCGGGCGGCGCTGATGAGCGTCTACTCGGACCTGGGGACGGCCGAGACGGCCGCGAACAACCTCGGCCAACTCGGCGCGGACATCGGCGATCCCGGGCTGCGGTCGCTGGTCGGCGAGCACTACGCGGCGGTGGAGGCCGAAATCCACCTGCTGGTGGACGCGGCCGCGCCGTCGCTGCCCTTCGCGCCGGAAGCGCGCCGGGCGGCGCGGACCTTGCTCGCGGTGATCAACGGGGTCGCGCTCGACTGGTCGATTCGCCCGGATGGCCTACTGGCCGACCGGCTGGCACAGGACGTCGACGCGGTGCTGACCGCGTGGGCCCGGACTTGAGGAGACGGTCGTGGACGGAAAGGTCGCCGTGGTCACCGGTGCGACAAGGGGCTGCGGGCGGGCGATAGCGGTCGAGCTGGGGCGGCTCGGCGCGACCGTGTACGTCACCGGGCGGACGACGCGGCAGGCGTCCTCGCCGATGGGCCGGGCCGAAACGATCGAGGAGACCGCCGAGCTGGTCGACACCGCTGGCGGCAAGGGCGTGCCTGTCCGCTGCGACTTCACTTCGGTGTCCGACGTCGAGGCTCTGCGTGCCCGGATCGAGTCCGAAGTGGACGGTCGGCTGGACGTCCTGGTCGACGACGTCTGGGGCGGTGACCCGTTCGTCGACTTCGAGTCGGCGTTCTGGGACTCCGACCTCGAAAAGGCGCTGTACCTGGTGCACAACGCCCTCGACACGCACTTGATCGCGCTGCACCGGCTGGTGCCGCTGGTCATCCGCCGCGAAGGCGGCCTCGTCATCGAGGTGACCGACGGCGACACCGACGACTACGTCGGCGCGGGAATCCCCTACTATCTGGCGAAATCCGGCATCCGCGCGCTCGGCAGGGCCTTGGGCGCCGAGCTGGCGAAGCACGGTTGCACGGGCTTGACCGTGACCCCGGGGTTCCTGCGTTCGGAGTCGATGCTGGACCTGTTCGGCGTCACCGAGCCGACCTGGCGCGACGCGGTCGGCAAGACGGCGCCGCTGGACTTCGCGATCTCGGAATCCCCCGCCTACCTGGGCCGCGGCGTCGCCGCACTGGCCACCGACCCCCAGGTCGCCCGCTTCGCGGGCCAGGCACTGGCCTCCTGGACCCTCATGCACGAGTACGGCTTCACCGACCTCGACGGCACCCGCCCCGACTTCGGCCGCTGGTACGCCGCCACCCACGCCGCAGGCGCCCCACCAACCCCCACCACCTCGACAACCCCCTACCGCTGACCCGCACCAGTCCAAGTCGAATGCCCCTGAAGGCCACCATGAGGGACTCAGACGCCGTCATGGTGGCCTAATGGGACACGTCGTGTAGGGGTTAGGCGAGGCCCGGCCGGGCGAGGCCGGTTTCGTAGGCGAGGACGACGGCCTGCACGCGGTCGCGCAGGTTGAGTTTCGACAGGATCCGCCCGACGTGCGTCTTCACCGTCGCCTCGGACAGGAACAGCGTCTCCGCGATCTCCAGGTTCGACATCCCCTTCGCGATCAGCACGAGCACCTCCCGCTCCCGGTCGGTCAGCACGTTCAGCTCCGCCGCGTTCCGCAGCGGGCTCCCGCCGGTGCCGACGAAGCGGTCCAGCAGCCGCCGCGTCACCGACGGCGAGACCACCGCGTCGCCGCTGGCCACCGCCCGCAACGCCGAAACCAGGTGGTCCGGCTGGGTGTCCTTCAGCAGGAAGCCGCTCGCGCCGCCCTGCAACGCCGCGTAGACGTACTCGTCCAGGTCGAACGTCGTCATCACCAGCACCCGCGCGGTCTTGGCCTCGACGATCCGCTTGGTCGCCTCGACCCCGTCCAGCACCGGCATCCGGACGTCCATCAGCACCACGTCCGGCCGCAGCTCCTCGGCGAGTTTGATCGCCTGGGCACCGTCACCGGCCTCCCCGACGACGTCGATGTCGGCCTGCGCGCCCAGCACCATCCGGAACCCGACGCGCATCAGTTCCTGGTCGTCGACGACCACTACCCGGATCACGTCGACAACCTAACGGGCAGGGTGGCCCGCACCTGCCAGCCACCACCCGGAGCCGGGCCGACGTCGAGGCTGCCGCCGAAGACGTGCGCCCGTTCCCGCATCCCGATCAGCCCGTTCCCGCCGGGCACCGCCACCCGGGCCGTCGCCGTCCTTGGCGTGGCGGGCCGTGGCCCGTTCGCCGGCACGAGCTCGTTCGCCCGTCCGGCACCGTCGTCACTCACTCTTACCTCCACCGTGTCACCCGTCCGGTGGACCCGCACTTCCGCGGTAGCACCCTGGCCTGCGTGTTTGAGCGTGTTCGTCAGTGATTCCTGCACGATCCGGTACACCCCCAGCGAAACCCCGGCCGGGAGGTCGCCGAGTTCGCCGATCTCGAGACGCACCGGCACCCCCGCCGCGCGCATCCGGTCGGCCAGGTCCGCCAGCGCGTGCGCGTCGGGCTGCGGCACCCGCGGCTCACTGTCGCCGTGGTCGTTGCGCAGCACGTCCAGCAGCCGCCGGAGCTCGTTGAGCGCGCCGCGGCCGGTGTCGGAGATCGTGTGCAGCGCCCGCTCCGCCATCTCCGGGTTCGACTTCAGCGCGTACGACGCGCCATCGGCCTGCACGACCATCACGCTCACCGCGTGCGCGACGACGTCGTGCAGCTCGCGGGCGATGCGGCCGCGTTCCTCGCCGACGGCGAGCCGGGTGGCCTGGTCACGTTCGGTCTCCAGCAGGTGCAACCTGGCCTCCACTTCGACGTGATAGGCGCGCCGGGCGCCGACGAACTCACCCAGCATCCAGATCAGCGCTGCCGGGAACACCGTCAGCACGATCTGGAGCACCAAGTCGGTTGGCTGCTGGACGCTGAACTCGACCACACTGATCACGGTGAGCGCGATCAGGTAGATCAACCCCTGCCGCCTGCCCACGTACACCAGCACCGAGTACAGGCTGACCCCCAGCGCGACGGCCCCCGAGGCGCCCAGCGTCAGCAGGGCGTGGACGTTCCCGACGACCACGATCAGATAGGCCGACCACAGCGGGGACTTCCGCCGGAAAATCAGCAGCACCATCAGCGTGAGGTCCAGCGGGACCGCGACGTACCAGGGCTTGAGCGCCGGCTCGTCGGAAATGCCGTCGGCGACCAGCACCAGCAGGTCGAAGAGCATCAGCAGGACGGCGATCAGGCTGTCACCCGCCATCGGGTGTGCCCGCATCCAGAGGCTCAGTCTTCGCACTCGACCACAGTAAGTCGCGACGCGGGTTCCGCGCGTCGGTCGGCGGTAGCACCTTCGGTGCGACCCCAGGATGACCGGCATGGCACGATTCGCAGGCGCGACTGGCAAACGAACGGGGAGGGGCTGGGGGCCGTGACGGCTGGGCCGGATCAGGGTCGTCTCGCGGGCCCGCTCTCGATGTCGGTGGCGAATCTGTGCCACCGGTTGCAGTCCCAGGTGTCCGCGCGCACCGCCGCGGGTTTCGCCGAGGTGCTCCGCAGGCTGAGCGCGCCACTGCAGGTGGCCGTCGCCGGCCGGATCAAGTCCGGCAAGTCCACGCTGGTCAACGCCCTGATCGGCCGCCGGGTGGCGCCGACGGACGTCGGTGAGTGCACCCGGCTCGTCACCCGTTTCCAGTACGGCACGGTCGATCGCGTCGAGGTCGTCTTCACCGACGGCCGCAAGCAGGTGCTCCCGTTCGCCTCGGACGGGATGATCCCGGCCGAGCTCGGCGTGAACATCGACGAGGTCTCGCACATTGAGGCGTACCTCACCAACGCCGTCCTGCAGAGCATGACGGTGATCGACACCCCCGGCCTCGGCTCGCTCGACGCCGCTTCGGTCTCTCGCACCGAGCAGCTCCTCGGTGCCGCGAAGCACCGTAAAGGCGCTGAAGGTTCTGAAGGCGCCGAAGATACAGACGGTGGCGACGACCTCGACGACACCTCACGCAGCGCGGTCGCGGGCGCCGAGGCCGTCCTGTACGTGGTCACCCAGGGGGTGCGGGCGGACGATCAGCAGGCACTCGCCGCGTTCACCGCGGCGACGGCGAGCCGCGAGGCCGGTCCGGTCAACGCGATCGCCGTGCTCAACAAGGCGGACACCATCGCGCCGGAGTCCGTCGAGGGCTCCGGCGGCGACGTGTGGAAGGCCGCGACCATGCTCGCCGAGAAGCAGGCCGCGACGCTGAAACCCCGGGTCGCCGACGTGCTGCCGGTGATCGGCCTGGTCGCGGAGTCCGCCGAGTCCGGCGGGTTCACCTCCGCCGACGCCGCGGCGCTCAAGCAGCTGGCCGCGATGGACGAAGACATCCTCCAGACGATGCTGATCTCGGCGGACATCTTCACCAGCTGGGAGTGCGACGTCCCGTCCGGCACCCGGCTGCGCCTGCTCGAGAAGCTGGACCTGTTCGGCGTCACCCAGGCGGTGGACGCCATCCGTGCCGATCCGGAGATCACCGCCGGGTCGCTGCGCCGCAAGCTGCTGGACTGCTCCGGGCTCGAAGCCGTCCGGCACCGGCTGAACCTCGTGTTCGCCGCCCGCGCCGACGGCATCAAGGCGGCGGCGGCGCTCGCGTCGGTCACCGCGCTGGCGCACGCCTCCGGTGACGCGGGTGAGCGGCAGCGCGTCCACGACGCGATCGAGGTCCTGCTCGCGAAGCCCGAGGCGCACCAGCTCCGGCTCCTCGAAGCCCTCACGCTGGTCGCCTCCGGCGCCGTCGACATGCCGGAGGACCTGTCCGAGGAGGTCCTGCGCGTCGGCAGCAACGCCGACATCGGCGCCCAGCTCGGCATGCCGGGCGGCGGCCGCCCGGAGCTGGCGGCGTTCGCGCTGGAGCGGGCGGGCTGGTGGCGTTCCTTCGCGTCCTTCGGCGCGACACCGGCACAGAGCCGGGTCGCGCACGTCGTGCACCGGGCGTATTTCCTCATCTGGCAACAGATCCGCGAACCCCATGGCTGAGGCCTTTTCAGGCGTACGCTGAGCCGGTGCGGTTCGCGAACAGCATGTCCTGGCAGGTCACTTGGGGTAGCGAGCACGAAGTCGACGTCGCGCTGTACATCCGTGACGCGCTCGCTCTCTCGGTGGCGGACGGCCAGGTCCTGCCGCCGGTCGAGCCCGCCGTGCCGGTGCACATTCCGCCGGGCGTCGACCGCGCCGCCGTCCAGGAGCAGTGGGCCGACTGGTGGACCGACCTGCTCGCCTTCCTCCGCAACCGCACCGACCCCGATCCGCGGTTTTCGCACGGCCGGTACCGTCGTCCGGCGCTGGCGGAGGACTCCGCGATGCGGCACGCCGTGGCCGAGTTCTCCCCGCTGGCCTCGCGGCACAACGCGACAGGCGACTGGGCGACCAGGCGCCAGCGCGCCGGGGACGGCATCGTCGGCGAGCTGGTCCGCGAGGCGGAGGAGCGCACCGGCCGCCGGGCGCGGCCCTTCCAGCTGGCCATCATCGAGATCTCGGTCGCGGGCCGGGTCTGGCAACGCCAGGACCAGGGCCAGATCCTGGTCTCCAACCGGTTCTCCTCGGATCGGCGCGCGCTTGGCGGGGCGCTGCGGAAGGTGATCGACGAGCTGGCCTGATTTGATAAACCGAGCACGCGGTCTAATAATGACACCCATGGAGACGATCGTCGACGAGCCGTCGTGGGTACGCCGTGGGTCCTGGATCGGCTGTCCGGCCGTCGGCGCCGGGCTGCTCGTGGGCCTGTACGCGCTGTCCGGCTGGGTGGTTTCCCTCCCGTGGTTCCCGGTGCAGGGGCCGTTTCGCCTGGTCAACTCCATCCCGGCCCCGTGGGGACTGCTCGGCGCGATCGCCCTCGGGCTGGTGCTGGGCCTGGTCTTCGCCTCGCTGTGGGCGACGGAGCGGCTGGTCGTGACGCTGACCCCGGAAATGGTGACGCTCGAACGCGGCGACAAGAAGCGCCGCTACGAGGCGAGGCTGAGCGCGGTGTACGTCGAGGACAAGCAGCTGGTGCTCATCGCTTCGGACGGCCGGGTTCTCGCGCGCGAGAAGACCGACCTCGGCGCCGAGGACCTGGGCAAGGCCTTCACCGAGCACGGCCACCCCTGGCTCGCCGAGCCGCCGCCGGTGCGATGAGGACCGTCGATCCGGCCAAGCACCAGGCGAAACGCAAGCACATCCTCGACTCCGCCGCAGGCTGTTTCGCGCTCAAGGGCTTCGACAAGACGACGACCGCGGACATCTGCGAGGCCGCCGGGATCAGCTCGGGCAGCCTCTTCCACTACTTCCCGAACAAGCGCGCGATCTTCTCCGGCATCTTCGAGGAGGACCGCCGGGAGACCGGTGAGCTGCTCGCCGTCGCGGCTGCCTCAGCCGACCCGTGGGCCACGCTGCTCGACCTGGTCGACGACATGGCGGTGCAGCTCGCGGCGCCCGTGGTGGCTCCCCTGATCCTCGAGGTGGCCGCGCAGGCGTCGCGCGACGCCGAGTTCGCCGAGCTGATCAGGGGCAACGAGCGGGCGTTGCGCGAGGGTTTCTCGGCGCTCGTGCGCGCCGCCGCCGAACAGGGCAAGGCCGACCCGGCGCTCGATCCCGCGCGGGCGGGTGGCTGGATCGCGGGGCTCCTCGACGCACTCATCTCCCGCGCGGGTTTCGAGCCCGACCTGGAGCTGGCCGAGGAGCGCGCGATGCTCCGGCTCATCCTGACGAGGTTCCTCAGCCCGTCGGGTTAACGTGTTTCGCCCCCCGATGTCCGCCGCGTGCAGCACACTGGTGGAATCTTGCCGGGGCTGATGTGGCAGCACCGGGATGTGCCGGACGGGGTGGTGACGGTGTCTTTGTGGACCCGTAGAGGTGGGGGGATGAGTCCCGATGACATGCCGACGAGCAAGATCGCCGCGGTCAGCATCGCGCAGATCGTCGAAGAGGTGGACGGGGTTTCGGGAACCGGGGCCCCCGCGGCCGCGTCGGAATCCGGCGTGGACCCAGTATCAGTGCTCACCCAGTCCGGCCCCGCCGATCTGGAGCACGCGCTCGCCGATCGGCAGGCCTTGATCCAGCTCTGTCTCTACGCGCTCGACCGTGCTCGCAGCGGTGGCGTGGTGGAGCGGCTCGAACACGGGCTCGCCGGGTTGGGCATCCAGGCGCTGCGCCCCGACGGCGAGCGCTTCGACCCGGCCCTGCACGAGGCGGGCGGTGCGGTGCCGACCGACGACCCCGCGCTCGACGGCGTCGTCGCCGAGACCGAGGTGATCGGGTTCGCCGATCACGGCAGGCTGCTGCGCGCCCCGATCGTCATCGTCTACGCCAAGAGGTCCGCTTGACTGCCCCGGTCGGTTCGCCGAGTCTGCCCGCCCAGGTCAAGAACGCCCGCGAGCAGCTGCTGACGCTGGTCCGCGAGGCTGACCCGCAGGCCGCCAGGTGGGTCGAGGACATCCGCAAGGCGCGGCCGGGCAAGCCGTCCGTCGTGGTCGTCGGCGAGACCAACCGCGGTAAGAGTTCGCTGGTCAACGCCCTGTTGTCGATGCCGGGACTGTCCCCCGTGGACGCCGACGTGGCCACCGCGACGTACCTGGTCTTCGAGCACGCCGAGCAGTGGGGCGCGCAGGCCTGCTATCCCGGCCAGCTCGCGCCGGTGCCGATCCGGATCCCGGAGCTGATCCGCTGGGTCTCGGCCGCGCACGAGCTCCCCGAAGGGCAGCTCCCGCCGCGCTATGTCGAGGTCTCCGGACCCGTGCCGCTGCTGGAGCGGGTGTCGCTTGTGGACACTCCCGGCGTCGGCGGGCTCGACTCGCTGCACGGCGAGCTCGCGCTGGAGGCCGCCGCCAACGCCACCGCGCTGCTGTTCGTCGTCGACGCCTCGGCGCCGTTCACCTCGACCGAGCTGCAGTTCCTGCGCAACATGGGCGAGCGAGTCGAGACGGTGTTGTTCGCGCTGACGAAGGTCGACGCCTTCCGTGGCTGGCGCGAGGTACTGGAGGCCGACCGTCAGCTGCTCGCCGAGCACGCGCCCCGGTTCGCCGACGCCGTGTTCCACCCGGTGTCGGCGCGCATGTTCGAGACGGCATCGAAGGCGCCGAACGAGCAGATGGCGGTGATGCTGCGGGACAAGTCCGGGATCTCGGCGCTGCAGACCGCGATGCAGGAGATGCTCGTCGGCCGGTCCGCGATGCTCGGTGAGGCCAACACGCTGCGCGCGCTGTCCAGCGCGCTCGGCGAGCTGAAGTCGAAGGCCCAGGCCGAGAGCCGGGCGTTGTCCGCGGGCGAGGCAGAGGCCGAGGTGCTGCGCGAACGCCGTGACCAGCTGACCGCCGAGCGCCGGACGTCCACCCGCGGCTGGCAGTTGAAGCTGCGCGGCGAGATCCAGCGCACCCGCGTCGAGGTCGGGCACGAGAGCAGCAGGCAGATGCGTGACGCGCAGACCCACTTCCGCCAGCTGGTCGAGGTGGCCAAGCGCGACCAGCTCGCCGCGCTGCCCCAGCAGGTCGACATCGCCTTGCAGACGACGTCGCAGCGGGTGTCGATGCTGCTGTCCGAGCGGCTGAACCAGGTCACCAACGTCGCGCTGTCCGAGCTCTTCTCCGCCGAGGAGCTCGACGTCATCCGCGCCCAGTTCGCCCGCGCGGGCGGGCCGCCGGTGATCCTCCGCCCGCCGGACAAGAAGCCGCCGACGGCCGAGGACAAACTGCTCGTCTTCATGGGTATTTCCGGCGGCCTTGGCGCCGGGAAGGTCGCCGCGCTGCCGCTCGCGGGCATCGCGATCCTCAACCCGGTGGTGCTGCCCGCGACGATCATCATCGGCCTCGGCGCCGGTTGGTGGATGGCCCGCACGCGCAAGCACGCCGCCGACAAGACGCATATGAAGCAATGGCTGGTCGAGGCGATCGCCGACGCCCGCTCCACGCTGGACCAGCTGGTCGCCGAGCAGCTCATCGAGGCCGAGCAGCAGCTGTCGATGGCGCTCGACGAGGCACTCAGCCGCCGCATCGACGCCATCGAGGCTGAGCTGAAGGAAGTCGACAAGACGATCAAGATGGGCGCCCAGGAGCGCGCCAAGAAGATCGCCGTCGTGTCGAAGCGCCTGCGGGACGTCAGCGAGGGCCGCGACCGCGCCGAAAACTTCCTGGCCCGCATCCGCTCCCTCCGCGACCAAGGCTAAAGCCCCTGCTCGATTGCCCCTGAAGGCCACCATCACGGCGTCTAACGCCGTGATGGTGGCCGTCCGGGGGAGGTGCTG
>NZ_JAYMZS010000169.1:0-14956 GCF_035828755.1 Amycolatopsis sp. H20-H5
GCCCCCAGCCCCGCCACGACGAGACCCCCAGCAGGTACCCGCGCCCAACGGCGCCGGGAACCAGAACCAGCAGTGGCCAATCGGCCCCATGTCCGGCGAACCACCCCTGACACTGTTCCGCGGCAAAGAACTCCGCGAACTACCAGTAGGCAGCGAACTGGACCGTTTCGGCGGCCCAAACGGAAACCTGACCTACGCGGCCGGAACACCATTCGAGGAGCGCTCCCTGGTCCCCGAGTGGGTCCAGCGCCCCTACCACGTATACCGAGTACAGCGAAAGCTCGACGCCCTGGCCGGAGTAGCAATCCCCTGGTTCAACCAGCCCGGCGGCGGAGCCGCCTACCTCCTACCAGCATCAGTAGAAGAACTACTCGCCGAAGGCGACCTAATAGAACTAGACCCCGGCGAACCCCCAATAGACTAAAACCACCCCAAAACAAACAACAAAAACCCAACCCCAGCAGTCCGCCCCAACCACAGCGTCTCCCCGAGCCCTGCGAGGGGAGACTTCACCGCCGCGCGCCCTCTTTCAGGGCCGCCAGGCCCTCCCAACTCGCGACGGCAGGTCGCCCCCGAAGAGCAAACCGCACTTACGTACGGTGCCAGGGGCGACCTGGCGGCGCGAGTTTGTGAGCGCGCTGGCCAAAAAACACAGGCTTCTAACCCCACCTCAGGACGCAACCAGACTTGCCCCTGAAGGCCACCATGACGGCGTTTAACGCCGTCATGGTGGCCTTCAGGGACCACCAAAACCCCTAACGAACCACCAGGCCATGAGCGGCCGCGTAGGCCACCGCGGTCTCGGGGTCCACCTGAGCGCCGCGAAGGTTGGCCTGGACCAAGGCGTTGGCGTCGAGAATCGCGCCTCGGAGGTCCGCGCCGTTGAGGATCGCGCCTTGGAGGCGGGCTCCGGTCAGGTCGGTTTTGCGGAGGTCCGCGCCGGTGAGGTCGGCCTCGGTCAGGTTGGCCTCGCGCAGGCGCAGGCCTGAAAGGTCGAGCTTCAGCAGGCGGGCCCGGCTCAGCGCGGCCAGCGAAAGGTCGCATTCGACGAGGCGGATGCCCTGGAGACGACAGTCCACAAAGGAGGAACCCAGCAGGGAGCAGGAGTTCCATTTGGTGCTCGTCAGGACTGTGCGGTCGAAGGTGCACGAGCGGAATGCCGAGGCCTCGTGCCAGGACGCATCGAAGTCGGTCCTGGTGAAGTCGCAGTCGTCGAAGGTGCAGCCCTGGGTGCGCAGCCCGCGCAGGTCGGCCTCGGCGAAATCGCATCCGGCGAATCGCCGTTTTTCCCACCGCTGCCCGGAAAGCACCGCGTCCCGGTAGTCCTCGCCGGTCTCGATCACCCCCACAGGGTCGCACACCCGCTCAAGGGGCTTGCCAGGAGATGCGGTCGAACTGCGCCCGCAGCCGGTTGGCTCGGGCGGGGGACGACGCGCCCGCCCAGCCGATCCGGCCGAGCAGGTGGGCGCGGAAATCGGGGTGTCCCTCGCGGTTCTGTGCTTCCGGGCCGGTGCGGGCGCAGTTGTGCAGCAGCGCGCGGAGGTCGTCGTAGTTGTCGCGGGCCACGGCGGGCGACGCGTTGACGACCAGCCCCGCGACGCGCTGACGCTGGTGCGCGGCGGCGATGGACGTCTTGGCCTCGCGGACCCGGAACCCTTCGCCCCGCACGATTTCCCGGACGCCGGGCAGCAACCGGTGCAGCGGCAGGTCCGCCTCGCCGGAGAACGCCAGGTCGTCCGCGTATCGCGTGTACCGCGCGCCGAGCGCCTTCGCGAGACCGGCGAGCCTGCGGTCGAGATGGTGCGTGACCGCGTTCGCGACCGCGGGCGACGACGGCGCGCCTTGCGGCAGGTGGGTGGCGGCCAGGCTGGTGAGCAGCCGGGTCCGCACGCTGTCACGACGGCCGTCCGGCGCGTTGGCGAGCACCTCGGGCGGGGTGGCCGTGGTCAACATCCCGGCGAGAGCGGCCGCGACGGCCTCGCCGTACCCCGCCAGCAGCAGCAACGACCGCACCCGGCGGGCCGACACCGTGGGGAAGAAGCCTTCGAGGTCCATCCGGACGACGAGCTCGCGGCCCGCGTGCGGCGCCGCGCAGGTCATCGCGGACCGCCCGCGCCGGAAACCGTGCGCCGCCTCGTGCACCGGCAGCGCCTCGAGCACGTGCCTGCCGATGCGGCGCTGCAGCTCGGCCAGTCGCGGTTTCGGCCGTTCCAGCAGGCGGATCCCGCCGGTCGCGGTCGGAATCCAGCGGTAGCTGTAGTGTCGTAACGGCCCCGGAGCACGACGGTTCCAGCTCCGCGCGTCGGCGAACCAACCGAGCTCGCCCGCGGTGAGGTCCAGCGCCCGCGCGCAATCGTCGAACGTCTCCCAGCGCGCGACCTGGAAACGCCACACCGGCGGCGGGACGAAAAGCGACGCGAAGGTGACTCTTTCTCCGTTCACCCGCGCTGTCCCGCACGCGGAGCGTGCCGAGCTTGCGCGGGGCGCCGTGTCCAGCTGTCGTCTTGCGCCCCGGGGTTGCCCCGGAGTGGGTGGACCTCCACCAGGCTCACCTCCGCGTCGCCGATTTCCACTGTAGAGATCTTCGCCGCCGCGGGCCCGTCATCGGGGCAGGACGACGTCCATGCTCTGGACGTACTCCATGGCCGCGACGTACTCGGGCAGTTGCACACGACGGGTCAGCTCGTCGAGGTCCAAGTCCTCCCGGCGGGTCTGGATCCACCAGACGTTCCCGAACCGCCGACCCTCTCCAGAAAGGTGATCAGCGCGGCGGTGTCGCGCGAGATGCTGACGAGCACCACCGTAAAAAGCCGTAGAGGCCAGTTACTGACCTCTACGGCTTTACCCCGGTCGCGACTACCAGATGTAGGTCTTCCGGACGAGCTTGTCGAGCGTCCCCAGCGGCACCCAGTACGAGGGGTGGGGGTTGAACCCATGCCCGGTCGACGCGGGATCGGTCACCAGGACGTTGCCCTTGCCGTCGTACCCGTTGACCACGACCCAGTGATCGACGGCCCCGGTGTTGGTCCAGCCCGGCGGGCGGATACCGCCGCGTTCCACCACGATGTTGACCACGGCGGGGCTCTCCCGGTTGACGTCGAACACGAGGTGGTCGTGGAAGAGCCTCGCCTCGGCGGCGGTGAAGTAGCCGCCCTGGTGGGCGATGCTGACCACCTCGTAACTCGCGCTCGGCACCCAGTGGGCCAAGCCCTTCCGCACGTGATAGCGATCGGTGCCGGTGCTGCTGGACGTGCCCTCGTAAGCACCGATGGTCGCCATCGAGGGCAGCGACGCCCCACGCAGGTGAGTGGAGATCGCGATCCGCGTCGCCGCCGGGCCGCAGTTGTACTGCTGGGTCTGGTGCGCCCAGGTCACCGGCACCGTCTTCGCCGTCGCGGCCTGCGCGGAGGCGCCCCCGGCCAGCACCGTCGTCGTCGCGATCGCGGCCACCCCGGCCATGACCCCCAGCAGCCTCCGCCGCTTCATCTTTTCCGCCATTTCAGGTCCCCTCCTGATGTTTCGCCGTCCCCTTGCCAGGACGACGTCCACGCCCATTCGACCGGCAGTGCGGGCCCCGCGGCCCGGAACTGGACGGCCATGGACGGGTCTGGACGCCCAGGTCAGGGCGCGATGGGCACCAGGCAGGCGGCGAACACCCAGCCCGGATAGGGGAACCGGACCCGGATCCAGGTGTCGACCGGCGTCGCGGTGCCGCAGGTGGTGCCCAGCTCGGCCTTGACCGGATGGCAGCTCCCGACCACGACCTGGGTCAGCGAGCTGATCGTGCGGAAGTCGGTCCCGGTGCCGAAACTCGCCCGCGGCCGGACCCGGATCGGCACGCCCACCGGCGAGTACGGGCACTCACCGGCTTCGACGGGCTCGGCGGACACCGACGCCCCGGCCTGCGACGGCGGCGCGGACGTGGACGTGAGCGCCGCGACCGCGACGGCCACTCCGGCCACCAGCACGACGAGGACGCCGACCGCGAGCAACGTCCGTTTCCGCCGTCCGGCCAGGTCCGGCTCAGCGGGTCCGGCCTGGACCACCGGCTCCTCGACGTCCCCGACCGCGTCGGCCGGGTCGGCCGGGTCGGACGGACGCGCGCGGTCGTCGTAGAGCCGGTCCCAGGCGTCCGCCCAGCCGCGCATCGAGGACTCGGCGACGCCCAGCGCCCGCAGGATCGCCTCGTAGACGTTCGACGGCGGCAGGGTGCGGCCCGCGAGGTAGTTCGCGAGCGTGCTGCGCGGCACCTCACGATCATGGTGGCGCTCGACCAGCCTGGTGAGGTCCTGCACCGACAGCCGGTCTTTGCCCAGGTGTCGGCCCTCCGCCCGGCGAAGCAGCTCCAGCTCGTCCCTGAGGTCGTCCAGTGTCCGGATTCTCCCCGGGTCGGCACCGTTGTCCATGCAGTCCCCCTGCCCCTCGCGGTACTTGCCGCCAGCAGTATTCCGCCGCGACGACGGTGGCGCACCCGCCTTCACCGGGTCGTGGGGCCGATCCACCCGGACGCCGGGCCGTGCCACCCTGTACTCATGCTGCTGCTGCTCATACCGGCCGACGTGCTTCGCCCGCGCCGTCCTGACGAGCACTTCGCCTCCGAAGCAGCAGCGGCCCGCGAGGCGGGTATGGACGTCGCCCTTGTGGATCACAACGCACTGACGCGCGCAGACGGCGCTGAAGAAGCCGTCGCCAAGGTGCGGTCCGAAGGCGAAGCGGTCTATCGCGGCTGGATGCTGCGAAGCGAGCAGTACGCGGCTTTCGACGAAGCGCTTACTCGGCGGGGCGTCCGGCTACGCACCACAACCGAGCAGTACCAGCGCGCACACGAGTTGCCGGGCTGGTACGACGCGCTCGCCGCCCTCACCCCGCGATCCGCGTGGACGACCGGAGACGACCGCGCGGCCTTCGACAAGGCCTGCGGCGAGCTGGGATCCGGGCGCGCTGTGCTGCGCGACTACACGAAGTCGATGAAGCACTACTGGACCGAAGCGGCCTACCTTCCCGACCTGTCCGACGCGGACGCGGCCTGGCGGGTGGCGAGCCGGTTCCGCGAGCTGCGCGACGACGCCTTCACCGGCGGTTTCGTGGTGCGCGAGTTCGAAGAGCTGACCGCCGCCGAGGTCCGCACGTGGTGGGTCGACGGCCAGTGCCGCCTGATCGGCCCGCATCCCGACACCCCTGACGACACCCCGCCCGCCGACCTCGACCTCGGCGGACTCGCGCCGGTGATCGCGCGGCTGGGGCTGCCGTTCGTGACCGTCGACCTGGCGCTGCGCGCCGACGGCGGGTGGCGGGTCGTCGAGCTCGGGGACGGTCAAGTCAGCGACCGGCCGTCCACCCTCGCGCCCGCCGAGTTCGTCGCTCAGCTGACGGCGGCTTGACGGCCGCCACCAGCGAAAACGTCGTTCCGGCCAGGACCTCCTTGCCATTCTGATCACTGAGCGGGTATCCTCGTGTCAGAACCTGTGGAAGTTGGCGCTTAAAGCCTCCCGCAGTAATTCTGAATCAGTACCTCCCTTCGAAGGCCACCATGGCCCGAAGCGGATCCACAAGCCCCCGGCGTGGCCCACTCGGCCCGCGCTCTCCCCGCCGATGATCGACTTCCGGTGCGGCCAGGGGCTTCACCCTGGAAGGATTTCCCATGAGTACCACCACACTTCTCGCCAAAGACCCCGTCCACACCGAAACCCTGGTCGCCGTCACCGGCGTCCTCGACCTCCGCGAAACCGGCGCTTTCGTTCGTACAGCGGGATATCTGCCCAGCGCCGGTGACGCCTACGCGTCACCGCAGCTGGTCCGTCAGTACGGGCTGCGCCGCGGTGACAGCGTGACCGGGCTCGTCCGGCCACTGTCGCATGGCAGCAAGAAGGCCGCGCCCGTCGCCCGGATCGACACGATCAACGGGCTCGCGCCCGAAAAATCCCGCCACCGCCCCGAATTCGAGGATCTGGTCCCGATCCACCCGACCGAACGGCTGCGGCTCGAGACCGAGCCCGGCGTGCTGCTCACCCGGGTGGTCGACCTGGTGATGCCGGTCGGCAAGGGTCAGCGCGCGCTCATCGTCGCACCGCCCAAAGCGGGTAAAACCTCTGTCCTGCAGGCGATCGCGCACGCGATCAGCAAGAACAACCCCGAGTGCCACCTGATGCTCGTCCTCGTCGGCGAGCGCCCGGAGGAGGTCACGGACCTGCGCCGTTCGGTGCCGGGCGAGGTGATCGCCTCCACCTTCGACCGCTCCCCCGCCGACCACACCGCGATCGCGGAGCTCGCCGTCGAGCGCGCCAAACGCCTGGTCGAGCAGGGGCAGGACGTCGTGATCCTGCTGGATTCGCTCACCAGGCTCGGCCGCGCGTACAACCTGGCCGCCCCGAATTCCGGGCGAACCCTGTCCGGCGGGGTCGACTCGGCCGCGCTCCTGCCGCCCAAGCGGTTCCTCGGCGCCGCCCGCAACATCGAGAACGGCGGCTCGCTGACCATCTTCGCCACCGCGCTGGTGGAGACCGGCTCGACCGGTGACACGCTGATTTTCGAGGAATACAAGGGAACCAGCAACGCCGAGCTCAAGCTCGACCGCCGGATAGCCGGCAAGCGCATCTTCCCCGCGGTCGACATCGACCAGTCCGGCACGCGGCGCGACGAGCTGCTGCTCGGGCCGGGGGAATGGGCGGTGACGCGGGACCTGCGCCGCGGCCTCGACGCCGGGCGGGACAGCCAGCACTCGATCGAGCTCCTGCTCGACGGCCTGCGCAAGACCAGGACGAACATCGAGTTCCTCACCCAGCTCGGCAAATAGTCCCTTGTGGACAGAGCGGAAAGTCCTTTGCCCGCGCATGTCCTGGCCGTCACACTGGCGGCCATGACCGAGCAGCCGAGCGCCCGAGACTCCGGATGACGACCCTCGTCCTGCCGCCGCGACTCACCGCGTCCGCGGAATCGGTGCGCGCGGCCGCCCAGGCCCGCGGGCTGCACACCGTGCGGTTGCCCACCTTCGAAGTCCCGGGCGGCCTGAGCGCCGAACACCTGCACGCCGGCCCGAGCTTCGCCGACGTGGTCGCTCGAGTGCTGGGGATCGCCCTGCTGGAGGCACCGCCCGAGTGGCTCTCCCTGCTGCCCCGCACGTTCACCCGCCGGGAGGTCCGGCTGATGCCGGTCGAGGCCGCGTACGCGCTGCGCGGCCCGTTCTTCGGCAAGTCCCCCAACGACAAGAGCATCCGCGCGATGATCTACACCGACGGTTCACGGCTCCCCGGCCCGGACGCCGTCGAGCGTGACACGCCCCTGCTGGTGAGCGATGTGGTGCGGTTCGACGCGGAGTTCCGGCTGCACGTCCTGGACGGCGCCGTGGTCTCGTCGAGCCGCTACGCCGAAGCCGGTCAGCGCAGCCTCGGCCCCGCGAACGACGACGCGGTCGCGTTCGGCGCCGAGCTGCTCAGCGCCGCGAAGAGCACGGTGCCGAGCGCGATCGTGATCGACGTCGGTCTCGTCGACGGCAACTGGGCGGTGATCGAGGCCAACGCGGCATGGGCGAGTGGTTGCTACACAGCCGATCCGGCCGTGGTACTCGACGTCGTCCTCCGCTCGGCGCGCCCGGCGAGCACCGTCACCGAAGCCGACCGCCCGTTCGTCCGCGCGGTCGCCGAGTGAGCATATTGCCAAATCGGCAAGCAAAGTTGCGGCCCTGGCCGAACGGCACGCATGCTCGTGGCGGAGGTGATCGCGATGACTGATCAACTGAAGAACGAGTACGACGTGGTGGTGGCCGGTGGCGGCGCCGCCGGGTTGAGCGGGGCACTGATGCTCGGCAGGGCACGCCGTTCGGTGCTGGTGATCGACGCGGGCACCCCGCGCAACGCGCCCGCCGAGGCCGTGCACGGATTCCTGTCCCGAGACGGGATCAACCCGGCTGAGCTGCTCAAGACCGGCCGGGCCGAGATCGAGGGTTACGGCGGTCAGGTCGTGCCGGGGGAAGCCGTCGCCGCCGCCCGCGAAGGGGAGCGGTTCAGCGTCACCCTCGCGGACGGCAGGCAGGTCTTCGCCCGGCGCCTGCTGGTCACGACCGGGCTCGTCGACGAACTGCCCGAAGTCGCGGGGCTGCGGGAACGCTGGGGCCACGACGTGCTGCACTGCCCGTACTGCCACGGCTGGGAGGTCCGCGACCAGGCCCTCGGGGTGCTGGGCGGCGGGCCGATGGCGCTGCACCAGACCTTGCTGCTGCGTCAGTGGAGCGCCGACGTCACCCTGTTCTCGCACACGGCCGCACCGCCGTCAGGCGACGAGGCCGAACAGCTCGCGGCCAGGAGCATCAAGGTCGTGCCGGGCGAGGTGGAGTCCCTCGAGATCGTCGACGACCACCTCACCGGGGTGCGGCTGCACGACGGAACGGTCGTGGCCCGCCAAGCGCTGCTCGTCGCGACGCGCCTGATGGCGCGCTCCGCGCTCCTCACCACCCTCGGCCTGGAAACCACCGCACATCCGATGGGCGTGGGCGAGTACATCGCCTCCGACGAGGCAGGGCTGACAGCCGTGCCAGGGGTCTGGGTGGCGGGCAACGTCACCGACCTCATCGCCCAGGTCTCGGGCGCGGTCGCGGGCGGCGCGTTCGCCGGGGCGGCCATCAACGCGGACCTGATCACCGAAGACACCCGACTCGCCGTCGAAACACACCGGGAGCGCAACCATGACTGAACAATTCGGGGCACCCTACTGGGACGAGCGCTACGGTTCGCGCACCGCCGTCTGGAGCGGACGGCCCAATCCCCAGCTGGTGGCCGAAACCGCGGACCTCACCCCCGGCAAGGCTCTCGACGTCGGCTGCGGCGAAGGGGGCGACGCGCTTTGGCTCGCCTCGAACGGCTGGCAGGTCACGGGAGTGGACTTCTCCGCCGCCGGTCTGCGCCGCGCCGCGGACCAGGCCGGGCCCCTCGGCCTGGCCGAGCGGATCCAGTGGGTGCGAGCCGACCTGACGGACTGGACGCCTGCCGAGCAGTTCGACCTGATCTCCGCGCAGTTCATGCACCTGCCCGCGGCCCAGCGCGAAGCCCTGTTCGCCAGGCTGGCCGACGCCGTGACCCCCGGCGGCACGCTGCTCATCGTCGGCCATCACCCGAGTGACCTGAAGACCACGCTCGCCCGCCCCATTCCGCTCGACAGGTTCTTCACCGCCGAAGAGATAGCGGACTCCCTGGACCCCGCCCAGTGGGACGTGCTCGCCGCCGACGCCCGGCCACGGTCCACTCAGGACGGTGAGGGCCGGGAGATCACCATCAACGACGCCGTCCTGTTCGCCCGCAGGAAGACCGCCGGGTAGCGGCAGTGCTGACACGGTGCCGGACGGACGTGACAGATCCGTGCCAGAGCCGTGTGCGCGCCCTGACAGCGGCCCACGTCAGTCTGGAATGACATTCCAGAGAGGTCGGCCGGAGTCACCGGGCGGCCACGACCGGCGAGGGAGCCTCCATGAACACCCCAGTCACGATCATCGGCGCCGGACTCGGCGGGCTCACCCTGGCCCGCGTGCTGCACGTCCACGGAATCCCGGTCACGGTCTACGAGGCCGAGCCTTCCCCGATGGCGCGCAGGCAGGGCGGGATGCTCGACATCCACGACTACAACGGGCTGCTCGCCGTCGAGGCGACCGGCCTGATGGACGAGTTCCGCGGCCTCATCCTGGAGGGCCGCCAGGCGATGCGGGTCCTCGACCAGAACGGGACCGTCGTGCTCGACAAAGCCGATGACGGCACGGGTGGACGCCCCGAAGTCCAACGCGGCGAGCTGCGCCAGCTGCTGCTCGACTCGCTCCCCGCCGGAACCGTCCGGTGGGGCCACAAGGTCAGCAGCACCCGTGCCCTCGGCGAGGGCCGCCACGAGGTGACCTTCGCCGAGGGCAGCACCGTCGTCACGAGCCTGCTGGTCGGCGCCGACGGCGCGTGGTCACGGGTCCGGCCGCTGCTCACCGGCGCCACCCCCGAGTTCGTCGGCACGTCGTTCGTCGAGACCTACCTGTTCGACGCCGACACCCGCCACCCCGCCACGGCGAAAGCGGTCGGCGGCGGTTCGATGTTCGCGAACGGGCCCACGCCGGGCAAGGCGATCAACGCTCACCGGGAGAGCGGCGACACTGTGCACGCCTACGTGGAACTCGTCAAGCCGCTGGACTGGTTCGCCGCCATCGACTTCACCGATCCCGCCGCGGCCACCGCCCGGATCGCGCAGGAATTCGACGGCTGGGCCCCGGAACTCACCGCCCTGATCACCGACGCCGACGCCGCGCCGGTCCATCGCCCCCACTACGCGCTGCCGATCGGGCACCGGTGGGATCGCGCGCCGGGAGTGACCGTCGTCGGCGACGCCGCCCACCTCACGGCCCCGAACGGCGAAGGCGCCAACCTGGCCATGCTGGACGGCGCCGAACTCGGCAAGGCCCTCGCCGCACATCCCGACGACGTCGAGGCCGCCCTCACCGACTACGAGCAGGGCATGTTCACCCGCGCCGAAACCCCCATCGACAACGCCTTCCTGCTCGAAAGCGTGTTCGGCGACAACCTCCCCCAGAGCTTGATGGACCTGTTCACCGCACAGGAACAGACACCCTGAGTTCAGGCGCCCTGGGGCAGGGCGTCCTGCTATAGGAAGCGCGAGTAGCTTCTCCCCGAATGCCCAGGGTGCACCTCAGCGGAAGTCGCGGGACTTCGCGGTGATGCGCATCGGCAGGTGCTGCAGGCGGTCGGCGAGCACACTCACCACCCCGTCCGCCTTTTCGACCGTGCCGCGAACGAGCAGGGCGGCACTGGCGCGCGCGATCCGGTGGTAGCGCCGCCAAAGCCCCATCGTGCAGACGACATTGACCATCCCGGTCTCGTCCTCGAGGTTGAGGAAGGTGATCCCGCCCGCGGTGGCCGGGCGCTGGCGGTGGGTGACCGCGCCGCCGACGAGCACCCGGGTGCCGTCCTCGCAGTCCGGCAGCCGATCCGCGGGCACCACGCCCAGCGCGTCGAGCCGCTCGCGGATGAACTGGGTGGGGAAGGTGTCCGGGGACAGCCCCGTCGCCCAGACGTCGGCCGCGGCCAGATCCACCTCGTCCATCCCCGGCAGCGTGGGCGCCGCCACCGCGACCGTGCTGCCGGGGAGCTTTTCCGGACGCTCCTCGGCGACAGCGCCCGCCAGCCACAGCGCCTTGCGCCTGTCCTGCTCGAAACACCCGAACGCCCCCGCCGTGGCCAGCGCCTCCACCTGCGGGGCGGTCAGCCGCACCCGCCGGGCGAGGTCCGCCATCCCGGCGAACGCTCCTTCCCGGTCACGTTCTTCGACGATCTTCTCCGCCAGCGGCTGGCCGATCAGCCGGACCGTGGACAAGCCATTGCGCACGGCCCGCAGCTCACCACCCTCGGGTCTCGGTTCGAGGGTGGCGTGCGGCAGGCTCAGGTTGATGTCGGGGCCGAGCACGGTGACGTCGTGCCGCCGGGCATCGGCGACCAGCGACTGCGGGGAGTAGAACCCCATCGGCTGCGCGCGCAGCAACCCGGCCAGGAAGGCGTCCGGGTGGTAGTACTTGAAATGAGCGCTGGCGAACACCAGGTACGCGAAGCTCAGCGCATGGCTCTCCGGGAACCCGAAGTTGGCGAAAGCCTTGAGCTTGGTGAAGATCCGCTCCGCGAGCTCGGGCGGGACCTCGTTCGCCGCCGCCCCGTCGAGGAAACGCCGCTTCAGCTGTTCCATCTTCTTCGCGGATCTCTTGGACCCCATGGCATGTCGTAGCTGATCGGCCTCGGCCGCGGTGAAACTCGCGACGTCCAAGGAGATCTGCATCATCTGCTCCTGGAACAACGGCACACCGAGTGTCTTCTCCAGCGCGTTCTTCAGCAACGGATGATCGTGTTCCCACTGGACCTTGCCGGTCTTGCGCTGGATGTACGGGTGCACCGAACCGCCCTGGATCGGCCCCGGCCGGATCAGCGCCACCTCGACGGCGAGTTCGTAGAACTCCGACGGCCGCAGGCGCGGCAGGGTGGCGAGCTGGGCCCGGCTTTCGACCTGGAACACCCCGATCGCGTCGGCACGGGAAAGCATGCCGTAGATCTTCTCGTCCTCGAGATCCAGCTCCGCGAGGTCGACGTCGACGCCCTTGTAGTCGCGGACGAGGTCGATCATGTAGTGCAGCGCCGAAAGCATGCCCAGCCCCAGCAGGTCGAACTTGACCAGCCCGGCGGTGGCGCAGTCCTCCTTCTCCCACTGCAGGACGCTGCGGTTCGCCATCCTGGCCCACTCGACCGGGCAGTACTGGCTCACCGGTTCGTCGCAGATCACCATCCCGCCGGAGTGGATCCCGAGGTGGCGCGGGAAGTCCTCGAGCGCGAAGGCCAGCTCGACCACCTCGGGCGGGATGTCGTGGTCGTGGTCCTTCTCAGTGCTGCGCAACGCTCCCCAGCGGTCGATCTGCTTGCTCCACGCGTCCTGCTGCCCCGGCGAGAAACCCAGCGCCCGCGCCGAATCCCGGACCGCGGACCGGGCCCGGTAGGTGATCACGTTGGCGACCTGAGCGGTGCGCAGCCGCCCGTACTTCCGGTACACGTACTGGATCACCTCCTCCCGGCGATCGGATTCGATGTCGAGGTCGATGTCCGGATAGCCGTCGCGGTCGGGGGCGAGGAACCGTTCGAAGAGCAGCTTCCAGCGCACCGAGTCGACCTTGGTGATGCCGAGCGCGTAACAGACGGCCGAGTTCGCGGCCGATCCCCTTCCCTGGCAAAGGATGTCGCTCTCCCGGCAGAACCGGACGATGTCGTACACGATCAGGAAGTAGCCCGGGAAACCCAGCTGCTCGATGATCCCCAGCTCGTGCTCGATCTGGTCATACGCCTCCTTCTCGCCGTCCTTTCCCCGGTAACGCAGGGCCGCGCCCTCGTAGGTGAGCCGCTTCAGGTGGCTCACCTCGTCCTCACCCGGCGACACGTCGAACGGCGGCAGTTTCGGCTTGAGGTAACGGAGTTCGAACGCGCACTCCGTGCCGAGCAGCGCCGCCCGCTGGACCGAGCCCGGATACCGGGCGAAGATCTGCGCCATCTCCTCCCCCGAGCGCAGGAACGCCATCCCCGCCGCGGGCAGCCAGCCCTCCATCTCCTCGATCCCGCGCCGGGCCCTGATCGCGGCGACGGCGTCGGCGAGCGGCGCCCGTTCCGGCCGGGCGTAGTGCGCCGCGGTGGTCGCGACCGTCGGCAGGCCGAGGTCGGCGGCCATCCCCCACAGCAGATCGTTATGCGTACTGTCCAACGGCCTGCTGTGGTCGGTCAGCTCGACGAAGACGTTGTCCCGGCCGAACCGATCGGCGAGCGCGCGCAGGCGCTCGGCCGCGGCCGCCGGACCGCTCTCGGCCAGTGCCCTGCGGACGGCGCCCTTGCGGCACCCGGTCAGCACCACGCACTTCCCGGCGACCTCCTCGGCGACCTTGTCCAGGTCGTAGACAGGACGCCCCTTCTCCGCGCGGTGCTCCGGGTCCTCCTCGTCGTGCCCGGCCAGCTGCCCGGCGGTGATCGCCCTGCTCAGGCTGAGATAGCCCGCCTTCTCCCTGGCCAGCAGCAGCAGGTGCTCCCCGCCGGGGTCGGCCACCCCGTTCTGCGGCGCGGAAAGCCCGAAGCTCAGCTCAGTGCCGAACACCGTGCGGACACCGAGCTCCGCGGCGGCCTGCGCGAACCGCACGACCCCGTAGAAGCCGTCGTGGTCGGTGAGCGCGATCGCGTCCAGGCCGAGCCGCGCGGCCTCTTCCACCAGCTCCTCCGGATGGCTCGCCCCGTCGAGGAAACTGAAGTTGGAATGGCAGTGCAGCTCGGCGTACGGGACCCGCTCGCGGCTACCGCCGTCGTCGTCGCCACGCAGTTCGGCGAGGTCCGCGGGGCGCCGGTAGCCGTCGCGGTGCCTGGTCCAAGCGGGACTGTCGCCACCGTCCCCGACAGGCGGGCCGCCAGCCAGCGAACGGGCGAGGTCCTTCCACGGCACCGGCGGGTTGTTCCAGCCCATCGGGACTCACCACTGCTCCGGTGCGCACCTCGGCGCCGGGATCAGCGCGAAGACCGGCTCCTCGGCGTGGCGGGCGCAGGCCTGCCAGGCGTCGTCGAGCTCGTCCCGCTGGACCGGGACAGCGGGTTCCGGGTCCAGCCATCGGCGCACCATCCGCGCGTACTCTTCGTTCATCGTCAGTCGTACATCCCTTCCAGTGTCCACAAAGGATTCCCCGCACTGTGGAATCCGAGCAGCAGAGCCTCTTCCGTTT
Source organism: Amycolatopsis sp. H20-H5 (assembly GCF_035828755.1). Lineage (NCBI taxonomy): Bacteria > Bacillati > Actinomycetota > Actinomycetes > Pseudonocardiales > Pseudonocardiaceae > Amycolatopsis > Amycolatopsis sp. H20-H5. Next base: position 14,264 of record NZ_JAYMZS010000169.1, read on the forward strand.
CCCCCGCAACGTTTTCGAGCAGCACCTGCAGGCGCGCCCGCGTGCCCGCGCCCGCGTCCCTCGCCGGGGAACCACCGGTCAGCCAGGGGCCTGCCCAGGCGAGCACCCGGCGAACGGGCTCACCATCCACGCCGACCCAGCCGGGCGCACTGGTGAACCGCCGCCGGGCGGTGATCCCCACCTCCCGGCGGTCCTCGTCCACGACCCGCACGGGCACCGGTTTTTCGAGCACCGTCGCGGGGGACGGCGAGGGCAGCCGCTCCGGCCACGTCGCACCGGGTGGCCCCGTCTCGGCGCGGCGGTCGCCCCAGGGCACGAGCCGCACCCGCTCGGCGGGGCCGCGGCCGCCGTCGAGCACCGCGGTGAAGACACTCTCCGGCCCGAGCAGGCCCTGCACGCGGACCAGCGCCCGCCCGGCCCGCTCCGCGGCGACCCCGTCGTCCCCCATGCCGCGGAAGCCGCCGCCGGAACCGCCGTGCCACAGGCCCAGCTGCAGCGACCGGCCCTCGACGGTCTCCTCCGGGTCCAGCCGCAGCCGGACCACCCCGGAACTCGGCCGGTCCGGCGTCCTGGCCTTCAGCCAGCCCTCGAACTGCCAGCGGACGCGGTCGGCGATTCCCTGCGGGGTCAGCGGTTCCGCGCAGCGCCACACCCGGCCGAGCTGCTCACCCCGCTCGGTGACCGCGTAGATCC